>JASFMO010000207.1:0-6366 GCA_050117535.1 Gemmatimonadales bacterium
GGGGTGAGGTGTCCGGCCGCGACTGAGCGAACGACAGATATCGGCACGGCGTCGTCCTGTTAGCTAGCTAGCGGGTCGGCGCTTTTCTTGCAGTGGCCGTACCGGCGTCCCACAAAGCGAGGGGAGATGGACGGAAGAGAGAGGCTTATCGACCTGCTGGCCGAAAGGTCGTTCCGGATTGGCGACTTCACGCTGGTGAGCGGGAGAAAGAGCAGATACTACGTTGACGCGCGAACAACCACGCTCTCTGCCGAGGGTCAAGCGCTGATAGGAGCGTTGGCCCTTCGCGCCTTGGACGAGGCGGGACTGAAGCCGGAGGCTGTGGGTGGCCTGACGATGGGTGCCGACCCGATCGCGTACGCCATCGCGCACCGCAGCTTTCTCGATGGCCGACCGATCGAGGCCTTTACGGTGCGCAAGCAACCGAAAGATCACGGCGCCGGTCGGCAAATCGAAGGTTGCTTCGAGCCCGGCCGGCCGGTGGTAGTCATCGAGGACACGATCACTTCGGGGGGCTCGGCCTTGAAGGCCTGCCAGGTGGTCGCAGAGGCGGGTGGTTTGATACTGGCGGTTTTGGCGCTCGTCGATCGCGAGGAGGGCGGTCGGGAGGCGATCGAGGCGGAGGGCTATCGCGTTGTCAGTCTTGTCACGTTGTCTGGACTGCGCGAGCGGGTCGGCGACTCCGTTTAGCGCTCACTAGCCCAGCTAGCCGAAGGTAGACCCGGTTTCTATTATTGCGGGCCGCATTTGCGTGCGCAAAAGGCGAGTTCTCCACCAGACCTGGACCGGAACGTATGCTGCGTAGCGTGCTGCTCTATCTCAGCGAACAGAAGCGACTTCAAGATTTCATCCTGAAGCGCAAGCTGGCGCGCCGCGTATCGCGTCGCTTTGTGGCGGGAGAGACGCTGGATGAGGCCGTAGGCGTCGTTTGTGACCTCAACGCGCACGGGATGGAGGTCACCCTCGACCACCTTGGCGAGAGCGTCGAGCGAGAGCATCAGGCGGTGCAGGCGACCGAGGACTACATAGAGATCCTCGAACGAATCGACAAACAGCAAGGCGGCACGGCGACCATCTCCATCAAACCAACGCAAATAGGCCTGGCGATCGATCCCGACCTGTGTCGCCGCAATCTGCGCCGTCTGGCGGAGGAGGCACGGGCGCGAGGCAACTTCGTGCGTATCGATATGGAGTCGTCGGATTTCACCGAGCTGACTCTCACGGTGTTCTACGAGTTGTTCGAGGAGTTCAAGAATCTGGGCGTCGTGATTCAGTCCTATCTCCGTCGCAGTGAGGCCGATGTCAGGCAGTTGGCCGCCCTGGCCGCTCCGGTGCGGCTCTGCAAGGGCGCCTACAAGGAGCCGGCGGAGCTGGCATTCCAGAAGAAGAGCGAGGTGAACGATAGCTTCGTGCGCCTGGCGGAGATCCTCATGGATTCGGAGGCGCCTCTGGCGGTCGCGACGCACGATGGCCTGATGATCGAGGCGGCGAAGCTCCTGATGCGTGACAGGCCGGACCGGCGGGCGCCCGTCGAGTTTCAGATGCTGTATGGAATTCGTCGAGACCTGCAGGCGCAGCTAGTCGAGGATGGCTATCGGATGCGGATCTACGTACCGTACGGTAACGAGTGGTATCCGTATTTCATGCGGAGGATGGCCGAGCGACCGGCCAACCTGTTCTTCGTCCTCAGGGCGATGGGAGGGAAGTAGCCGACCCGATACGCTTCAGGTCGGGAGGCACCAAGGCGAGACCAAAGACGCCGGCGAACGTTTGCGCCACTTGTTGGCCCACCTCCGCGATGCACAGAGAAGCCCCCGCCTCCTTCGCCATCGACGTCATCTTCACCGCCTCGATCCCGCAGGGGACGATAAGGTCGAAGTCCGCGAGTTCCGTGTTCACGTTGAGGGCGAATCCGTGAAATGTGACCCAACGGGTCACATGCACTCCGATAGAGGCGATCTTACGGTCTCCCACCCAGGCTCCCGTGTACCCCGGAACGCGTTCGCCGCTGATACCGAAGTGGGCCAGCGAACCGATCAGTACGTCCTCGAGACGGCGAAGGTACCAGTGTAGGTCTTGTCTGTGACGCGTGAGGTCGAGGATCGGATAGCCGACCAGCTGCCCGGGTCCATGATAGGTCACGTCGCCTCCGCGTTCGACGTGCACGACACTGACCCCTCGCTCGTTGAGCAAGGCGCGGGGTGCGGTGACGTTCGCCTCGCGGGCGCCGCGCCCCAGGGTGATGATCGCTGGGTGCTCGAGGAGGATGAGGGCGTCGTCCGCAACGTCACCTCGGATACGCGCCTGGGCCAACTCGCGCTGCAGTTCAAGGGCCTCACCGTAGTCTGTGAGGCCGGGCAGTTGGATCAGTTGGCAGAGCCGATCGGGCATAGCGTTTCTCGGCCCACGCTCTTCCAGGACGGTCAGATGTGGACTGCCCGGTCCAACGTTGCAAGCGCCGCTTCCATGACTGCTTCGGAGAGAGTCGGGTGCGCGTATATCGTGTTGGCGAGCTCTTCGACGGTCGTCTCGAGGGCGCGCCCGATGGTTACTCCGGCGATGAGCTCGGTCACGTTGGGACCGACCATGTGCACCCCGAGCACCTCACCGTACTTGGCGTCGGCGACGACCTTCACCATCCCGTCCGGTGCTCCCGCGGTCAAGGCGCGACCGTTCGCGCTGAACGGGAACTTGCCGACCTTGACTTCGAAGCCATCCTCGAGAGCCTGCTTCTCGCTGCGTCCGACACTGGCGACCTCGGGATGACAATAAGTGCAGGAGGGAATATTGTCCGGGTTGAGGGGGTGGCTCGACGCGCCGGCGGCTCGCTCGGCAGCGATGACCCCCTCGTGAGAGGCCTTGTGGGCCAGCATCGGCGGGCCGGCCACGTCACCGATGGCGAAGATGCCGTCGGCTGTTGTCTGACAGTACTCGTCGACGCGAATCCAACCGCTCTCATCCAGCTCGACGCCAGCGTCTTCGAGTCCGAGGTCATCGGTGTTCGGTGTGCGGCCTACGGCCATCAGCAAGGTATCGCACTTTATCGTCTCCTCGCCTTGCTTGGCGGTCACCGTGACCTCGAGCTCGGCCTCTAGCTTCTCCAGCGACTTGACCGACGTGTCGGTCTTTATTTTCATGCGACGCTTCTTGAATGAGCGACCGACCACATTGGCGATCTCTTGGTCCTCGAGTGGGAGCAGCTGTGGGAGCGCCTCGACGAGCGTGACCTCGGAACCGAATGCACTGAAGACGTCGGCAAACTCCATCCCGGTAGAACCCGCACCGACAATCACGATTCGCTGTGGCGGTCGTTTCAACTCCAACGCTTCTCGGCTCGAGATGACACGCTCACCATCGAATTCGAATCCCGGGAACGTCTTCGGGCTGGAGCCCGTCGCGATGACGATATGGTTGGCCGAAATCGAGGTCGCGCCGCCGTCCTTGAGTCGCACCTCGATCTGCTTATTCCCTGCCAGACGAGCTCGTCCGAGGACCGTAGTGACGCCGTTCTTGTCGAACAGGTACTTGATTCCCTTGGTTAGGCGATCGCTGATTTGGCGGCTGCGGCTGACGGCGGCGGCGATATCGAGTTGAACGTCGCTGACCCTGACGCCGTAGTCGGCCGACCCATCGCTAACGTGACGGGCCAGGTCAGCGCTCTCGAGCAGGGCTTTCGCGGGTATGCAGCCCCAGTTGAGGCACACGCCCCCGAGGCCGCCCTCGCGGGTCTCCGCCTCGACGCAGGCAACGCTCAAACCGAGTTGCGCCGCCCGGATCGCCGCAACGTATCCGCCTGGGCCGGCGCCGATGACGACTAGGTCGTAGGAGTCTTTAGCGTTTTCCATCTGTCTTATCGGACCTCATGCTGATCTTCGGTTAGACAAGTCTTTCGGGCCGGGCCAATGCTGGCAGGTCCCGGCGCCTCCGGAGTCACATCGATCGTTGCCGGGCGGATCCCCCCATCGCTCAAAGGACCAGACGAAGCGGGTTCTCCAGCATGTTCTTGAATGTGGCCAGGAATTCGGCTCCCGTGGCACCGTCGACCACGCGGTGGTCGCACGACAGGGTCACGCGCATGCGCGACCGGACTTCGATCGCCCCGTCCACGACAACGGGTTTTTCCTGGGTTGCCCCCACCGCCAGAATCGTCGCGCTCGGCGGGTTGATTACGGCCGTGAACTCGTCGATTCCGTACATGCCGAGATTCGAGATCGTGAAAGTCGCATCCTGGTATTCCTCGGGCGCCAACTTCTTGTCGCGCCCTCTAGCGATGAGGTTCGCCATCTCCTCCGAGATCTGCAGCAGTCCCTTGCCTCCAACATCGCGTAGGACGGGAGTGATCAAACCATCCGGGACCGCCACAGCAATACCGATATCGGTTCGGCTGAAGCGGCGAATGTGGTCTCCGGCAAATGAGGCATTCACCGCGGGGTGCTCCGCCAGCGCTTGGGCTGCCGTCTTCAAGAGAATCTCGTTGACGCCGATCTTGACGCCGCGCTCGTCGAGCGACCGGTTGAGGTCGGCGCGCAGTTGCAGCGTGCGACCCATGTCGATCTCGACGGTAAGATAGAAGTGCGGAATGGGGCCCAGGCTCTGCGCCAGGTTGCGGGCGATGGCCTTACGGATCTGCGAAAGCTCGACACGCTCATGAGGCACGTCAGCGCTGAGTTCGATGGGTGCGCTGGCGGGTGCCGCGCCGCCGGCCTGAGCCCCCTCCACGTCGCGCTTGATGATTCGGCCCCCAGGTCCGCTGCCCCGAATGTGCTGCAGCGCTATGCCGCGTTCGCTGGCCATACGGCGAGCGAGCGGGGAAGCCTTGATCCGGCGATCCTCTTCCGGCGACTCGGCCCCGTCGTCGGCCGTAGCGGCGGTCGCCGGCTCGGTGACCCCGGAATCGACCGGCTCCGCTTCGGCCGTGTCAGCCGATTCGGTGGTGGTCGTAGCGGCCGCGGTGGCTTCGGCGCTGGAGAGCAGGTCGGAGATATCCTCCTCCTCCGCCGCGATGACGCCGAGCACCGTGCCCGTCGGCACAGTGGCGTCTTGTGGAACCAAGATCTTTCGGAGAATGCCGGAGCCCACGGCCTCGACCTCCATATTCGCCTTGTCGGTCTCCACCTCGACTACGACATCGCCCGCCTCGATCGGATCACCTTCGTTCTTCATCCATTGGAGGACGCGTCCCTCCTCCATCGTCGGAGACAACTTTGACATCACAATACGAGAGGCCATCGGGCTACTCCCTGTAGCACGCTTTGAGTGCTGCAGATACAATGAAGTCCGTCTTCGGATACGCCTGTTGTTCGAGTCCGGCGGCGTAGGCGTGCGGCGCGTCGGCGCCGGTCACGCGAAGCACCGGTGAATCGAGCGCATCGAACGCATCGCGCTGTATGTCGTCGACTATCTGCGCGCCGATGCCACAGACGGGCCAACCTTCTTCCACAATCACGCAGCGGTTCGTCTTGCGCACCGACTCGAGGATGGTGTCGATGTCCATCGGACGCAGCGTTCGTGGGTCGATGACTTCAGCGGAGATGCCGTGCTCCTTCTCCAGGAGGTCGGCGGCGATCAACGCATTGTGGAGTGGGCGAGAATGGGCGATGATCGTAATGTCTGTGCCTATTCGCTTGACCTCCGAGACACCCAGCGGTATGAGAAAATCCTCATCCTCGGGTACTTCATCCTTCGAGCCGTAAAGCAGTTCGCCTTCCAAGAACACCACGGGGTCGTCGTCGCGAATGGCGGACTTCAGCAGGCCCTTCGCATCATGCGCGGTGGCGGGCGCGACCACTTTCAATCCTGGGACGTGGGTGTACCATGAGTCGAGCGCCTGCGAGTGCGTCGCCGCCAGCTGGTTCGCGGCGCCACTGGGTCCGCGGAACGTCACGGGGATCTTGAATTGTCCGCCTGACATGAAACGCAGCTTGGCGGCGGCATTGACGATACCGTCGATCGCCAATAGCGCGAAGCTCCAGGTCATGTACTCGACGATCGGGCGGAGTCCGACCATCGCCGCGCCCACGCCCAGCCCCGTAAACCCGAGTTCGGCGATCGGCATATCACGCACTCGCCATTCACCGAACTCTTCCAGTAGACCGCGACTGACCTTGTAGGCGCCCTGATAGGCGCCGACCTCTTCGCCCATGAGGAAGATGTCGGCGTCGCGTCGCATCTCTTCGCGAAGAGCTTGATTGAGGGCTTCTCTGTAGGTTATCAGCGCCATGGGTCCCTCCGCTTCATGTCGGGGAACTCACCGGCGTAGATGTCGTTGTACAATTCGTCGTTCGTCGGTGTGGGACTACTTTGAGCGAACTCGATCGCCTCGTCCACGACCGTCTTCACCTCTGCCTCGATCCGATCGATATCATC
>JASFMO010000208.1:0-6360 GCA_050117535.1 Gemmatimonadales bacterium
GAGCGACTACGTCGAGGTGCCCTTTCACGTATCGTTGGATCTCCCTACAGAGTGGACGATTGAGTTCTGGCTCAAGCCGCGCCGCGTCGTCGCCCACAGGCCCCAGTTTTTGGTGTCCAGGTGGGGAGGGCCCGCCGGTTATGCGATCTGGCTGGACAATAGCCGTTTCGAGGTTGCAGTCGATGATGGCACCACGGAAGTATACCTTCGATCATCAAGACTGGTCGTGACGGGCTTGTGGCAGCATTTCGCAGTCACTTCCGACGGTCAGGCGCTGCGCCTCTACATAGACGGGGATCTGGACAACGAGATGCAGGCTTCGGTCGGAGCGATTCAAGCACTGAGCCCGATGAACTTCGGACGTACTCCGCTGAACACCTACGACGGGCTTATGGATGAAATTCGCATCTGGCACACGAAACGCACTTCATCCCAGATCATCGCGGCCATGCACCAAGGTTTGTCAGGTACGGAGCCAGGCCTCGCAGGCTATTGGCGCTTCGACGTGGGACACGGCGATGTCGCATTTGATGGGAGTCCCAACGATAACGTTGGACGGCTTGGTGAGAAAGTCGGACCCGACGACCTGGACCCGAGCTGGAGTTTTGATGTCCCACTCGTCGATGCTTGGCGAAGTGCGACCAGTTGGTAGTCGCATGCGCAGGTGACTACTAGGTCGACTACATCTAGCCTGCTTGTCGCCTACATCCTCAAGACCGTGGCACGAGGCGTTTGCCCGCCAGTGGCCGTATTAGCATCTTGTAACATGCTCAACCATCGAACCACAGGCCGCTGACGGATGGCATGTCATCTCTCAAGCGGCTGATATCCGAAATGCACCGCCGTTCGCTCTGGCAGGTGCTGATGATCTACGTCGGTGCCGCCTGGGCGTGCTTCGAGTTGATCGACACCGTCACCGAGCGACTCGGACTGCCGGAGTGGTTACCCGGGCTGGCCATCGTCCTGTTCCTGCTGGCGTTACCGGTCGTGCTGGCGACGGCGTTCGTGCGCGAGTCGGACGGGAGCGGCGCCGGGGTCGAGCCTGTCCAGGGAAAGACTCCAACGGCGGTACCGAAGGCAGGAGTGACCCTTCCTCAACTTGGATTCTATGCTCGGCGGCGGAGGCTGACGTGGCGAAACGCCGGGCTCGGATTCTTGGTCGCCTTGGCGGTTTGGGGTGTGGTGGCGACGGGATGGTACGCGGTCCATGAGCGTGCCCCGTCCGTAGCGGCAGAACGCAAGTCCGTCGCCGTCCTACCGTTTGACAACCTGAGCGCCGATCCCGATAACGAGTACTTCAGCGATGGCATAACCGACGACATCATCACTCACCTGTCGCGGATCTCGGACCTGAAAGTGATCTCGCGTACCTCGACGATGAGGTACAAGAGTACCGCGAAGAGCCTGCGCGAGATCGGCGCCGAATTGGGTGTCGCAGTGATCTTGGAGGGTGGCGTCCAGCAAGTCGGCGAGCGCGTGCGAATCAACGCCCAGCTGATCGACGCCAGAAGTGACGAACACCTCTGGGCGGAGCAGTACGACCGCGAACTGACGGATGTATTCGCGATCCAGAGCGACATCGCTCGGCGGATCGTCGAGGCGCTTCACTCAACGCTCACAGGCTCCGAGTTAGAGCAGCTCGAGCGACAGCCTGCCGTCGATCTCGAGGCCTACGATCTGTATATGCAGGGCCGCTTCCTGTGGAATCTGCGCACGAATCAGGACCTTCGGCGGGCGATCACGCTCTTCGAGCAGGCGATTGAGCGCGACTCGCTCTACGCGGCCGCCTACGCCGGGCTGGCCGACGCCTACACGACCCTGTACTCGTGGAACACGGCTCCTTGGGAAGGAACAATCCCCCGTGCGGAGCAGGCGTTAGAGAGGGCCCTCGAACTGGACCCGCTGTTGGGCGAGGCGCGCGTGACCCTGGCCAACGTTCTGGAAACGCGGCGCGATTGGGTACGCGCCGAGAACGAATTCGTCCGCGCGCTCGAACTGGCGCCGGGTTACGCCACCGCACACCACTGGTACGCGCTGATGCTAGCGAAGCTCGGCCGCTTCGAGGAGGCGCTGGCCGAGATCCGTGCGGCCGCCGAGCTCGACCCGCTTTCACGGATCATCCGCACCAACACCGGTTGGATACACTACCTGGCGCGCGACTACCCGGCGGCGATCGAGCAGCTCGACGAGACGTTGACCAGCGAGCCGAACTTCGCGTACGCGCACACGCTGCTGGGAGAGGCTTACGCCGAACTGGGGATGTTCCCGGAGGCGATTGCGGCGCTGAGTCGCAGCGTCGAGCTGGAACCCTGGCCCAACTCGCAGGTCAGGCTCGCGATTGCCTATGCGCGGGCGGGTCAGACGGCCGAGGCGGTGAGGCTCGTGGACGAGAATCCGCTGGCGGATGCCACGCGGGTCGCGCTCGTTTACGTCGCGCTCGGGGAAACCGAACTCGCCTTCGAGTCGCTGGATCGTGCCTTCGAGACACGCTCGCCCTTCCTGAACGAGCTGCGAGTGGAGCCTGGCTACGACCCGATTCGTTCCGATGCCCGTTTCGGCGAGATGCTGCGAAGGCTGAACTTGGAATAGGGTAGCTGAAGGGAAGACTCGGCATGAAGGAGCACGATCTTGTCATCCGAAACGGCACCGTCGTCACCACGACCGATCGTATCGCGTGCGATGTCGGCGTCAGTGAGGGCACAATCAGTGAACTGGGCCGGGGATTGACCGGTCGCGACACGATCGACGCGTCGGGGAAGCTCGTGCTGCCCGGCGGCATCGATAGCCACTGTCACATCGAACAGCTCTCGTCTTCTGGCATAGTCTGCGCCGACGACTTCTACACGGGGACCGTCTCGGCGGCCTTCGGGGGGACGACGATGATCATGCCCTTCGCGGCCCAACATCGGGGGCAATCGCTCAAGCAGGTTGTCGCCGACTATCACGAGTGCGCCCGAGCTAAGGCGATCGTGGACTACTCGTATCACATGATCATCTCCGATCCGACCGAGTCGGTTATGAAGGAGGAACTTCCCGAGCTCATTCGTGAAGGCTTGACCTCTTTCAAGGTCTATATGACCTACGACGCGGTTCGCCTGGACGACTATCAAATGCTGGAGGTGTTGTCACTTGCCAGGGATTTGGGTGCCCTGACGATGGTCCATGCCGAGAACCATGAGATGATCCAGTGGCTCACTGCGCGGTTGCTGGATGCCGGACACTCCGCGCCGAAGTATCACGCGGTGGCTCATGCCAAGGCGGCGGAAGGAGAGGCGACGTCGCGCGCCATCGCTCTGGCGGAACTGGTGGATGTCCCACTGCTGGTGGTCCACGTGTCAACGGAGGAGTCGCTGGGCGCGATCCGTCGTGCACAGGAAAAAGGCCTGAAGATCTACGGCGAGACGTGTCCTCAGTATCTGTTCCTGACGGCCGACGATCTGGACCGGGAAGGCATGGACGGGGCTATGTGGTGTTGCAGCCCGCCGCCACGCGACGAGGGGTCTCAAGACGCGATCTGGCAGGGACTGGCCGATGGCACCTTCCAGGTCTTCTCGTCCGATCACGCCCCGTATCGCTTCGATGAGACGGGCAAATTGGCTCAAGGCAAGGAGCCGCCGTTCACGAAAATCGCCAACGGCGTGCCCGGCATTGAGATGCGAATGCCGCTGCTCTTTTCGGAAGGTGTGGGCAAGGGAAGGCTCGATATCCACCGGTTCGTAGATCTGACGGCGACCCGGGCCGCCCAGCTCTATGGGCTCTACCCGAAGAAGGGAACCATTGCCGAAGGGTCGGACGCCGATCTCGCCATCTGGGACCCCGAGAAGGAGTTCACGATCACGGCGGAGGCAATGCACGACGACGTCGGTTACACACCCTACGAGGGCCGCAGGCTGAAGGGTATGCCGACGACCGTCATCAGCCGCGGGCGTGTTGTCGTCGACGGGGGGAGGCTTCTCGCGGACCGAGGCAGCGGGCGGTTTATTCCGCGTGGGATACCGGACTCGGCGAAGCCGTTGGGGCGAGCGTCGGCGACGCAGGAGCTAGCGAAGCGATTTGGCGCGGAAGACATCTTCTAGGCTGCGACGCCTGAAGCATGCGGCGAACCAGCTTGCCGCGATGCCGCGTGCTTGTGTCCATCGTTGAACGGGGATTTCATGTCGAGGAACCTGAGAGTTGCCGCCGCACAGATGGGGCCCATCCAACGGGCCGATACGAGGGCGGATGTCGTGACGCGTCTCGTCGAAATGCTGCGCGAAGCACACGCATCGGGCTGCACGCTGGTGGTCTTTCCCGAGCTGGCGCTCACCACGTTCTTCCCGCGCTACTTCATGGAAGATCAAGACGAGATCGACTCGTATTTCGAGTCAAGTATGCCGAACGAGGCGACGCAGCCGCTGTTCGATGAGGCGCGACGACTGGGCGTTGGCTTCCACCTGGGCTACGCGGAACTGACCGAGCAAGAGGGTAGGACTCGACGCTTCAACACGGCGATCCTGGTGGAGCCGGATGGCAACATCGTAGGCAAATACCGCAAGATCCACTTGCCGGGACACGCCGAACATCTGCCTGGAAAGCCGTACCAACATCTGGAAAAACGCTATTTCGAGGTCGGCGACCTGGGGTTCCGGGTCTGGCGAGCGTTCGGCGGAGTCATCGGCATGTGCATCTGCAACGACCGTCGCTGGCCGGAGACGTTTCGCGTACTGGGACTGCAGGGCGTGGAGATGGTGGTGCTCGGTTACAACACGCCCGACTCGAACATCTATCACCCACAGCCAGTGCATCAGAAGATGTTCCACCATCTGTTGACGGTCCAGGCCGGCGCCTACCAGAACGGCACGTGGGTTGTGGCTACGGCGAAGGCGGGATCGGAGGATGGACACGGCTTGATCGGCGGAACGGCCATCGTCGCTCCCACCGGGGAAATCGCCGCGAGGGCCGTTACCGAGGACGACGAGGTCGTCACCTTCACTTGCGACCTGGACCTCGGGAAGGATATCAAGGAGAATATCTTCAACTTCGAGCAGCACCGCCGCATCGAGCACTACGGCTTGATCACCTCGCAGACGGGGGTCGTTCCGCCCCCCGATTGAGCTCGTCCCCGCGGGGCTGCCAGGGGCAATCGCTCAGGCGGACTCGGTTGCGCTTCTCAGGAGTACCGCGCCGATGGCCAGGGTGACGGCGGCCTGAGTGGGGTCGATCACCGGGAGGCCAACCGTAGCTTCGAGGCGGTCGCGGTAACGGGCCATTCCGGCGCAGCCCATGATCAGAACGTCGGCGCCATCTTCGTCGCGCAGGTGTGTTCCTACCGAGATCAACCGCCGAAACGTAAGGCCGTCGTTCGCGAGTTCGGTGACGCCGAGGCCGATAGCGCGATCGCCGGCCAGCCGAGCTTGGAGTCCGAGCTTGCGAACGTACCTCGAGTGGCGTGGGATCGAGTCCTCGAGAATCGAGATGACGCCAAACCGTGCGCCACGCGTCAGCGCAACGAGCATAGCCGATTCGGCGATGCCGAAGACGGGTTTCGAGGTAGATTCACGCGCCTGCGGCAGACCGGGATCGCTGTAGCAGGCGATCACGAAAGCGCTCGAACTCGGCTCGCGCTCGCGTATGAGGTCGCACAGCGGGCTGACGACCGCGTCGACATCTTCCTGGCTCTCGATGCCCGGCGGTCCTTCCGCCAGCGTCAGGCATTCGATCGGCGGCCCACCCTCCGTGCGCAGCGGCTCGATAGCCCGGTCGATCCCGTCGGTGACGGCTTGGGTCGAGTTCGGGTTGATGACGATGATGGGCCTCATCCTTGGATACCTCTTGATGGTAGAGCGAGGGTTCCGAAGAGTAGTCAGCTTCGATAGTCAGTATCCACTAGCCGGCAATCGAATTCCGAGTCTTCTTCGATTATCGATGTTCGAAACTCTATGTCGGATGTTCGATGTTAAATGTTTGTCGTTCCCTCGCTATCTAGCACCTGGCGACTTGATGTAGCGCTTCGAGGCATCGATTATCACAGTGCCGTAGTGAAAATCGCCGCTAAGATAGTCCTTCATCAACTTCACGAATACACCACCCAGAAACAAAAGCGCGATCAGGTTGGGGATAGCAACAACCCCGACCGAGATATCGGCCACGACCCACAGCTTGTCGACGTTGGCGAAGCCGGCAAAGACGACGCCGGGAAGGAAGTAGATCCATTTCAGGTAACGGATGGCCTTCTTGCCGAAGAGCTTGTCGAGGCAGGTCTCGTAGTAGATGTAGAATCCGATCTGCGTCGAGAGGGAGAAGGTTAGGATCGCGATTGAAACCATCGTCTGGGCGGTCGTCTCGGGGTAGACCGCGCTGAATGCGTCAATCACCAGGTCG
>JASFMO010000209.1:0-6328 GCA_050117535.1 Gemmatimonadales bacterium
ACCGACAGATCGTGGTTGATGCTCCCGATGTGAAGGGCCGTGAAGGAATCCTGCGAGTTCATACACGGAAGATTCCGCTCGCCGAGGGTGTGGACCTCACGAAGCTCGCCAGGGCGACACCCGGCATGAGCGGCGCCGATCTCGCGAACATGGTGAACGAAGCGGCCTTGCTCGCGGCTCGCCGAGACAAAGATCGGGTCGACATGAAGGACCTCGAGGAATCGAAGGACCGGGTTCTGCTGGGGGCCGAGCGAAGGAGCATGGTGATCAGCGACGAGGAGCGACGGCTGAGCGCCTACCACGAGGCCGGACACGCCGTTGCCGCGCATTTCACGCCGGAGTGCGACCCACTGCACAAGGTGACGATCGTACCCCGTGGCCGGGCGTTAGGTCTCACGTTCGCTATGCCGGAGGATGACCGCCATTCCTACTCCCGGGCTTATCTCCTCGCGCAGCTGGTGTATGCTTACGGCGGCCGCGTCGCGGAGGAGTTGGTGTTTGGAAAGGAGAAGATAACGACGGGCGCTGGCAACGACATTGAACGCGCGACGGCGCTGGTTCGGCGCATGGTCACCGAATGGGGGATGTCCGACGACATCGGCCCGATGAATGTCGGAGATCGGGGAGAGGAGATCTTCCTCGGCCGCGAGATCGTGGAACGGCGCGGCGTGAGCGAGCGGATGGCGCAGCGTGTGGACGAGGAAATGCGGACGCTACTGGATCAGGCTTACGACCTGGCCAAGAAGGTCATTTCGGAGAATATCGACAAACTGCATGTCCTGGCGAAGTCGCTGTTGGAACGCGAGACGCTCGACGCCGACGATATCAATGCCGTGTTCGAGGGCAGGGAGCTGCCGCCGCTTCCCGAATCGGAGATCGTGGCAGACAAGAAGGATGGAGAGCCGGAAAGGAAAGCCGCCCGAGGTATCCGCGATGTGGCGGAAGCCCCCGTCGAGGGGAGCTTGAAACCTGCTACGTCATAAGAAGGTTACAAAAAGAAGAGGTAGCGAAGCCTGAAACATCGCGTTGAGTTCGGGAGAGATGGCGAGTAACGATCTAGTCATCTCTCGCGAGGAAAAGGTCGAGGCTGGCTGGCGCACGTCGCGTCGGGTTATCGACCTATCAAGGCCGGTGTTGGTGGGCGTATTGAACATCACACCGGATTCTTTTTCGGATGGTGGGCTCTACTATGATGCCGGCGCGGCGATCGAGCACCTCGAACGATTGCAGCGAGAGGGCGCCGACGTCATCGATGTCGGCGGCGAGTCGACGCGACCCGGCTCGCTACCCGTGGACGAAGCCGAGGAAATTAGGCGCGTTCTGCCGGTCGTCGAGGCGGCTTCGGAGTACGTCGATGCGGCGATATCCATCGACACCACGAAGGCCAGCGTTGCTCGTGCCGCCCTCGAGGCCGGTGCCGAGATCGTAAACGATATCTCGGGCTTGCGGTTCGATACTGAGATCGGGAGCCTGGCAGCGGAATCCGGAGCCGGATTGGTGCTGATGCACATCCGCGGCAAGCCGCGGACAATGCAGCGGGACATCCACTACGACGATCTGATAGAGGATGTCCGGGCGGAGTTGCAGCATTCGGTGGACCAGGCGCTCGAGACGGGCTGCCAGGCTGGTCAGTTGGTTGTAGATCCAGGGATTGGCTTTGGTAAGACGGCCGAGCAGAACCTCGTGCTCATCGACCAGCTCGAGAGGATTGTTCGGCTTGGCTATCCGGTGCTCGTGGGCCCGTCTCGCAAGTCGTTTATCGGCAAGACGCTCGGGCTCGAGGTCGAGGATAGACTGGAGGCCACGCTGGCGGCTTGCGTCGTCGCGCTGTTGCGGGGCGCTCGCATATTCCGGGTGCACGACGTGACCGCCGCGCGGCGGGCTTTGGACATGGCGGAGGCAATCACGGGGCGTTGAGCGGTGCAGAGCTTTCTTGAGCGGATCAGCTTCCTGAGGCCCGATCTTTGGGACGTGGCGCAGATACTTGTGGTAGCGTACCTCTTCTACCGCTTGCTTCTGCTCTGGGCCGGTACGCGGGCGATACAGATGCTCATCGGGTTGATCTTCCTTTTCGCCGTCTATGCGCTCGCCGAAGTCCTGCAACTCGAGCTCATCCGCTATATGCTCGAGAAGGTTCTCACCTACGGTGTCCTGGCGGCGGTCGTCATCTTCCAGCCGGAGCTGAGAAACGCCCTGACCAAGCTCGGCCAGAACCGGTTCTGGCGCTACTTCTCGCGGCCGGAACGAACATCGGAAGCGCTGCAGGAGCTCGCGAACGCCGTCGAACTGTTGGCCAGAAAGCGCATCGGGGCGATCGTCGCCGTCGAGCGAGAGGTTGGGCTTGAGGAATACGCGCGCAAGGGCACGCCGATCAATGCCCCGGTGTCCACGGAATTGCTCGAGAGCATCTTCACGCGGTACGGCCCGCTCCACGATGGAGCGGTAATAGTCCGCGGCGAGTCAATGCTCGCGGCTCGTTGTATTCTCCCGCTCACGCAGTTCCCGGTCACCGATCGCAGCCTCGGTACACGCCATCGGGCGGCGATCGGTCTGTCCGAGGAAACCGATGCCCTCGTGATCGTGGTCTCGGAGGAGACAGGGTACATATCGATCGCGCAACGCGGACGCTTGGAGCGGAACGTGAAGGGGGAGCGGCTGCGGGAGGAGCTTGGGGTCAAGCCGGCCGCAGCCCGCGGCCAGGTGAGTACTGCGGCGGCAGCGCCGGCAAGCGAAAAGGCGAGTGAAGCGTCCGGCGAGCTGAGTCTCGTTGACAGAAGCACGTCGGCGCCATAAGCTTTTATAGATATCCAACGGACAGAATCACCACGTCAACAGCAACAGCGAGGTTCGCTTGCAGCCCGAAGCGCAATACGCCCTGATGGAGCTGTTCAGAGACGGGGGCATCATGATGTACTTCTTGGTGCTGGCCTCACTGCTGGCGCTGGGAGTCATGATCGCCAAGGCGTACATCCTGCTCATTGCACACCTCCATAGTAAGCGGCTCCTGAGAGAGATTGCGGAGATGACCGGCGGCTTGGACCGAGTGGACTCCGCGATCGAGCTAGCGGATGAGACGGAGGGGCCAGTCGCGGCCATCGTGTCATCGGGACTTCGCCGCGTACGCGAGCGCGGCCACAGCGACAAGGACATCGAGAAGGCGGTTGCGACCACTGGCTCGATCGAGCTGGGGTTCCTCGAGCGCGGTCTGGTCGTGCTGGCCACGGTGGCGAATGTTGCCCCGATGATGGGCTTCTTGGGCACGGTGGCTGGGATGATCGTCGCCTTCGGAGCGGTGGCGGAGGCCGGTCAGATCGAAGCCTCACTGGTGGCGGGCGGCATCAAGGTCGCGCTGATCACGACGGCGACGGGGCTGACGATCGCGATACCGGTGAACATCGCGTACAACTTCTTCGTGACTCGAATCGACCAGCTGATAATCGATATGGAACGCGGAGCTGAGGCGGTGTTGGATATGGCGCCGCCTGAGCCCGTCGGGTCCGCAAGCTAGAGGTAGGTTCGCCATGGCGATGCTCGAGAGGAAAAGCAGGGTCAGCGACGAGATCCCCACGGCGTCGATGGCCGACATCGCTTTCTTGCTGCTGATCTTCTTCCTCACCACGACGGTGTTCGAGGAAGAGAAGGGGCTGCCCATCGTTCTGCCGGAAGCCGCGGCAGAGCAGGTGGAGGTATCTCAGAAAAACATCATTCACTTCTTAGTGCAGGAAGATGGCGCGGTGGTGATTCGGCGGGGTGAGAGCACGGCTGAGCAGGTCGTGGCTTATAGTGAGATCGAAGGCATCATGCGCCAGGAGATAGCCAACAACCCCGAGATCATCGCGGCGGTTAAGACTGCCCCGGACGCGCCGTACCGGCATATGATCAACGTACTCGATGAGCTGCAGGCGGCGGCCGCGCAGCGAATCTCCTTGCAGCTCTGGGAGAGGTAGAGACCGACATGGCCAAGAAAAGCGGCGGCTTCCAGAGGAAGTCGAAGGTAGCGAGCGAGATTCCAACCGCGTCGATGGCGGACATCGCGTTCCTGTTGCTGATTTTCTTCATGGTGTCGACGACTTTCAGGCGTGAGCAGGATCGGCACCTGATGTTCCCGAAAGCCGAGGCGACGCAGAAGCAGGACGAAAAGAGAAAGAACATCCTGCATATCTGGCTCGAACCGGATGGCGGAGTGTATATTAACGATGCGAATGTACCGATGGACATGGTGGCCGACGTTGTGCTGCCGCTCTATCGGGAAAGCGACCGTCGTCTGCTAGTCTCGATCCGTGGCGACCGCGACGTGCCCTACCGTTTCATCAATGCTGTGACGGAACAGCTACGCGAGGCCAACGCGGTACGCGTCTTCTTCTACACGGATCTCGAGAGCCGTTTGACGCGTGAGAGGAGGTGACGCTGCCATGACAGAAAGCAGCGGATTCTCGAACCAGCCCGGCGGGGCTTATCGCGTGACCGCGAACGATCGCTTCAAGCGGTCGGCCGGGTCGTGGCTGTGGGGCAGTGTAATGGTTGCCACCGTCTGCCATTTCGGTCTCTTCAAGTTCTTCCCCGAACTGACGGCCTCCGATGTAAGCTACGGTGTGGAGGAGTTCGTGGCCGTCGAGCTACCGCCTGAGGTCGAGATCCCGCCTCCCCCGGAGCAGATCTCACGCCCAGCCGTCCCCGTGGTAGCCGCGACCGAGCTCGAAGAGGACATCACGATCGCTCCCACGACCTTCGAGGAGAACCCGGTCGAGAATTTGCCGCCACCGCCCAGTGATGCGAGCCGGATCGGTGACCAACCGGTCTTCACTCCCTACACGGTTCGACCGGAGATCAAGAACCGACGCGAAGCGAGCCGCATCGTAGAGCGCTACTACCCGAGGCTCTTGAAAGACGCTGGGGTCGGCGGCCGGGTGATGATCTGGGTGTTCATCGATACCAACGGGATCGTGAAGAACGCGCAGGTCCAACAGGGATCCGGAAACTCGGCACTGGATGACGCAGCCCTCAAGGCGGCGCGCGAGTTCGAGTTCACACCGGCACTCAACCGTGACAAGAAAGTGCCCGTTTGGGTCGCGATTCCGATTACGTTCTCGGTCAAGCGGTAATTGGTTCCGCTCGCAAGCAGAAGCCCGGCACTGCAGCAGCGGTGCCGGGCTTTTTTAATGCTTGATTCGGTTTCGTGGCCCGGGTAAGTTTGCGTGATTATGTATCTTGAGCGACTTCAGCAGGCCCTGCCCGAAGTCAGTCGGAGAATTGATCGGGCCTTGGAGCGTGCCGGTCGCTCGGGCGGTGGTGCGGTGACGCTGGTGGCGGTGACGAAGGGGCATCCCATCGAGGCTATGTACGCGGCGCGTGAGGCCGGCCTGGTAGTAATCGGCGAGAGCCGTGTGCAGGAGGCTCGTGCCAAGTGGAGCACCGCTGGCGACTTGGACCTCGAGTGGCATTTGGTGGGACATCTCCAGCGCAACAAGGTCCATGATGCGCTCGAGTTGTTCTCGTTGATTCACTCCGTCGACTCGCTGCGCTTGGCGCGTGCCATCGCCGGCGAGGCCAAGAAACGGGACCGCGTCGCGGATATTCTCATTCAAGTCAACGCGTCGGGAGAGGCCGCGAAGTACGGTATTCCGGTCGCTGAGGGACTGCCCTTCGTGCGGCAGGTCTGTGAGATCGATCACCTTCGAGTGCTCGGCTTGATGACGATGGCGCCGTTCACCGATGACGAGGGTGTCCTGCGCGGCACGTTTCGAAGTACGAGAGATCTGTACGAGCGCTGTCGGGACGAGGTGGAGAAATTCGAGGCCCGACATATCTCTATGGGAATGACGAACGACTACGAAATCGCTGTCGAAGAGGGCAGCTCGATGGTGCGGCTGGGCACAGTGCTGTTTGGGGAGCGGGGACAATGATCGATTTGACACCACTCGATGTGCGCAAGAAGAAGGGTGACTTCAGGCGCACGGTTCGTGGCTATGACCCGGAACTCGTCGATGACTTCCTCGACATGGTTGCGGAACGGCTCGAAGAACTGGTCAAACAGAACGTCGGGCTGACGGAACGCGCTGAACATCTGCAGGAGCAAGTAGCCTCGTACCGTGAACGCGAGAAGGCGCTCAACGAAGCACTCGTCACAGCGCAGCAGCTGCGGTCCGAGGCGCAGGCTCAGGCGGATAAGGAAGTGGAATTGATTAAGCGGGAAGCGCGGGGTGAGGCCGAGAGGATCGTCGAGCAGGGCCAACGCACGTACCACGAGCTGGCCCGGGAAATCGAGGCGCTCCATGGCCGCAAGCTCCGGTTCATACGTGCCTTCCGCACCATGCTCGAGCGGTATCTC
>JASFMO010000210.1:0-6274 GCA_050117535.1 Gemmatimonadales bacterium
CACGCGCACCCCGAAGTGACCGAGGCTGTGGAGCGTGCCGTGCGGAAGGGCACGCACTACGGAACTCCCACTCCCGAGGAGGTCGAGCTGGCGGAGAAGGTGATCGAACTCGTGCCCTCGATCGAAGTGGTTCGCTTCGTCAACAGCGGAACCGAGGCCACCATGTCCGCGGTGCGTCTGGCGCGAGCCTACACCGGCCGCGACCTCGTCCTCAAGTTCGAAGGCTGCTACCACGGCCACGGCGACTCCTTCCTCGCGAAGGCGGGCTCGGGACTGGCGACGCTCGGACTGCCGACTTCGCCGGGCGTTCCGCAGGACGTGACCCGGTTGACGCTCACGGTGCCGTTCAACGACAGAGAAGCTGTGTTGAGCGCGACCAACGAGCACGGCGATGACCTCGCCGCGATCATCGTCGAGCCAGTGGTTGGGAATGCGGGTCTGATCGCTCCGGAGGCCGGCTTCCTCGGCTTCCTGAGGGAGGAAACCCAGCGCGTCGGAGCTCTGCTGATTCTGGACGAAGTCATGACTGGTTTCCGTGTGGCTTTGGGTGGAGCGCAGGAGCGCTACGGGGTACAACCCGACCTCACGGCGCTGGGCAAAGTGATCGGTGGTGGATTCCCGGTCGGCGCCTACGGCGGTCGTCGCGAGATCATGGCACGGGTTGCCCCGCAGGGCGACGTCTACCAGGCGGGGACGCTGTCGGGTAATCCGGTGGCGATGGCAGCCGGTCTGGCGCAGCTAGCGGTGCTGCAGCGCGAGAATCCCTATGCGGTGCTCGAGAATCGGGCACGGCGCTTGGTCGACGGGATCATCGATGCCGCAGGCGGCCACGGGATCCCCGCCTCGGGCTCGGTGGCGGGATCGATGTGGGGCGTCTTTTTCTGCGATGGGCCGGTCCGTAGTTTCCAGGATGCCCAGCAGGTGAACCGCGAGTTCTTCTCGGCGTACTACAACCAGTGTCTCGCGGGGGGCGTGTTCTTCGCGCCATCTCCGTTCGAGGCGGGTTTCATGTCCACGGCGCACAACGATGCCGACATCGATGAGACCTTGCAGGTCGTCGATCGCGCGCTCGCGGAAGCGGCGGCCCACGGGTAGATTCGCGGTCGGCTGTCCGGAGTCGATGAGCTGGAGCACCGATAGTGAGGGAGTTGATGGAGCAAGCGGCAATACACGACGACGTCCCGCACCGCCAGAGCACCCGGCGGGTGCTGGTGGGCGGAGTGGCGATCGGTGGCGGTGCGCCGATCTCGATTCAGTCGATGACGCTGGCCAGTCCAACCGACGTGGCCAACTCGATCGACGAGATCCAGCGTCTGGCCGAGGCGGGGGTGGACATCGTGCGCACGGCGGTGCCGAGCGAAGCGGCCGCCGATCGCTTGCCGGACTTGGTGCGTCACTCGCCCGTGCCGCTCGTCGCTGATATCCACTTCAACTACAAGCTGGCCATCACCGCCGCCGAGGCGGGCGTCGCAAAGTTGCGGCTGAACCCTGGCAATATCGGTGATGCCTCGCGCGTGCGAGCGGTTGTGGACGCCGCGAATGAACGCGGACTTCCCATCCGCGTCGGTGTGAATGGCGGGTCACTCGAGCGCGATCTGCTGGCCAAGTATGGGCATCCCACCGCCGAGGCGATGGTCGAGAGCGCCAGACGGCATGTTCAGATTCTGGAGGACGCCGGCTTCGAGGACATAGTCATCTCGCTCAAGGCCTCGCACGTTCCATTGATGATCGCAGCCTATCGCTTGGCGGCGCGCGAATTTCGGTACCCGCTCCACTTGGGCGTCACCGAGGCCGGCACGCCGCGGGCCGGAAACATCAAGTCGGCCATCGGGATAGGAACGCTGTTGGCCGAGGGGATCGGAGATACGGTGCGCGTCTCGCTCTCGGCGGACCCGGTCGAGGAAGTCCACGCGGCCCGTACCATCTTGGAAGCGCTGGACCTGCGTCGCGAGAGCATCCGGATCGTGGCCTGCCCGGGGTGCGGGCGGTTGCAGGTCGATCTGATTCGCCTGGCGCAGGAGGTGGAAGAGCGCACGCGCGACATCCGCAAGCCGCTGACCATAGCGGTGATGGGGTGCGCCGTGAATGGGCCCGGCGAGGCCCGCGAAGCCGATATCGGCATTGCAGGTGGAAGAGGCGAGGGACTGCTGTACGTCCGAGGAGAGGTCGCTCGCAAGGTTCCTGAATCGGAGATCGTCGACGCGCTATTGGAGTTGATCGAGAAAACGGAACCCGATCCCGAGCGGGAGGTGGGTGCCGAGCGCACGGTTACATTCATGCCGGACTGGCAAGACGAGAAGTAGTGGGCTTCACCCCGAGCGTTGGGAAATTCCGCCATGGCTGAGTCGAACCCAGTAGAAGTCGGAGTGATCGGCTGCGGTGCCATCGCCCAGCTCGTTCATCTCCCTCTCCTCGCGGAGAGCCCTGATAAGAAGATCGTCGCGCTCTGCGACACCAACCGGACCAAGGCCGAACTGGTGGCGGAGCGACTCGACGGACCGGCGGTCTACACGTCGGTCCCGGAGTTCCTCGAGCATCCCGACCTGCGCGCCGTGATCGTCTGTACGCCTAGCCTCCTCCACGCCGAGCAGAGCGAGCTGGCACTAAAGGCCGGGAAGGATGTGCTGTGCGAGCGCCCGCTGGGCACCAGTCGCGCCGAGGTCGCTCAGACCCTGAGTGTGGCCGAGAAGACGAGCCGCACCTTGATGGTCGCCAACAACCACCGTTACCGCCCGGACGCCTGGGCGCTGCGTCGTTTCATCCAGGCCGGCGAGCTGGGTGAGATCTTCCACCTTCACTCGAGCTGGCAGCGACGGCGCGCGCGGCGGCCGCGCGTCAGCGAATGGCGCCGTAGCCGCGAGCGGGGTGCCGGCGTTCTGATGGACCTCGGCGTGACGAACATCGATGCCTGCCTCTGGCTACTCGACTTTCCCGTCCCGGAGCGTCTGACGGCCTATCTGATCGATCGAGATGGCGACGGCGTGGAAGATTCCGCCGTCGTTCTATTGAGGCTCGAGGGTAACGTGACCTGCAGCATCGAGGTGAGCTGGGACCTGGCAGCCGTGGAGGACCGCCACACGCTAGCGGCCTTGGGCTCGTCGGGCTTCGGCTCGCTGTCGCCGTTTGTGGTTCAGCACGAGGCCGGTGGCAAGATCGTCGATGTGACGCCGCGGATGGCTCCCGGCACGGAGAACGTGTACCGCGCCTCGTACCGGCGCGAGCTGGACTACTTCTTCGGCGTCGTCAAGGGGATGCGCGAAGAGCCGCTTCCGAGCGAGCAGGAGGTGCTGCTCGGCATCGTCGATGCTTGTTACCGATCATCGGAAGAGGGTCGAGAGATCGTGCTGTGAAACACCCCATTCTGCCTCGCGGGAAGGAGATCGGCTTTCCAGTAGTCAGTGGCATTTTGCTCACCCTCTCCTTTCCGCCCTTCCATTTGCTGATCCCGCCCTTCGTGGCCCTGGTCCCGTACCTCATCTTTGTCGCCGACTGCCCCGACGGCGCGGGGGCCTCGGTGCGGCGCGCCAGCTTCTGGATGGGTGTGGTCTTCTACGGCACACTGCTGTACTGGTTGTTCACCGCGTTGGTCTACTACACGTGGCTGTCGCTGCTGGGCTATCTCATCACCGTCGTCGTGCTATCCTGCTTCTTGGCCATTGCGGGCTGGGCGATACATCGGGTCCGCTCTCGACATGCCATACCCTTCTGGGTATCGGTGCCGATATTCTGGACGACCGCAGAGTGGCTGCGGGCGCAGCTCGGCGATTTGGCTTTCCCGTGGCTTGGCCTCGGGCACTCGCTCACCGGTTTCCCGGCGTTGATTGGCTTCGCCGACATCGGCGGCGCTCGCGCGGTGACGGTTTGGCTGACCGCGATCAACGGAGTCTTGGCCGAGTGGTGGCTGGCAGGGTGGCGACTCCGCTGGCGGCGCTGGTCGCTGGCGCTTGCCGCCTTAGTACTCCTTCCTGTCGGATACTCGCTGATCCGCTGGCATACTCTGGAGACTCGAGCGGCGGCGCGCGTGTTGGTGGTCCAACCTAACATCCCGGAGGACCTGAAGCTCGAGCGCGAGGTCGCGGAAGACAGCAGTCGCACGGCTCTCGATAATTTGACCCGGGCGGCGCTCGCCGATTCGTCACCGGTCGACCTCGTCGTCTGGCCGGAGACGGCCCTTCCGGACTACTTTCGCTTGGCCGGCGAGTGGATGCGTTGGTCGGCGAGACTGGCTCGATCGCATGACACGGCGATCCTGTTCGGTGCGCACGACTTCGAGCGATACGACGACGAAGACTACGACACTTACAACGCGGCACTGCTGCTGAACAGCGGAGGCGCGCCGGCGGGAGTCTATCGTAAGAACTACCTCGTGCCCATCGTGGAACGCGTTCCGTTCATCCCCGTTAGCTGGCTTCGCAGTCTGCAGAGGAAGCTCGGTGGCCGACAGGTCCCACTCATCGGCGACCTTGGCGCGTTCCTCCGCTACTTTGGTGGCTTCGGTCGAGGCGGTGAGGAGCCCGTAATGAGCGTTGACGGCGCCCGCTTCGGCGTCTTGATCTGCTACGAGTCGATCTTTCCGCAGCTGTCTCGGGCGTACAGGCGCGGGGGCGCCGACTTCCTGGTGAATATCACCAACGACGCTTGGTTTGGGCGTGAGCGGCCAATCTGGAGCCGGACAAGCGCGCTGACCCAGCACCCGTCCCATATGGTGATGCGAGCGATCGAGAACCGCGTTGGGGTGGCTCGCGCTGCCAACACCGGTATTTCGCTCTTCGTCGATCCGCTGGGGCGCCGCCACTCCGCGACACCGCTCTTCCAGCCGGCGGCGCGGACCGCCACCGTCCAGACGACGGACGGCCTCACCCTCTACACCCGGTTCGGGGATTGGCCCGGCACCCTGGGCGCCGCCTCCGCGGTCGGTCTGTTGGTGGCGTCGTGGTGGCGACGCCGTCGCAGACCTCTGGCGACCCCCCGGCCTCGTAGGTCCGGGCGCCATTCCTGAGAACGTCCGAGTGGGCTGGCGGCTGCTTCGCCGCTTGCCCCGGGCGTTCCGCTTGATAGATTTGACTGCGGGACGGCGGCCCCCGCGGGGGCCGTTACTTTTCTTACAAAACTCGGACCTCAGGGTAGTGGGATGAAAGAAGGAATTCACCCCGAGTACAAGACCGCAGTCGTCACGTGCGCCTGTGGCCACACGTTCACGACGCGGTCCACGCTCGACTCCATCCATGTGGAGATCTGCTCGCGTTGTCATCCCTTTTTCACCGGCCGTCAGAAGCTAGTCGATACAGCGGGCCGGGTTGAGCGCTTCCGTCGCAAGTACGAAGGCCAAAAAGGCAAGCCTGGAAAGTCGAAGCCGGCGGCCAAGTCCGTGCCGGCTGCGACCTCCGCCGGCGACGGGACGACGGAGTAGGCTCGGCAACGCCGCTGCAAGCGACGCGGCACGCCCATGTCCAATCAGGACACCTTGGAGACGAAGGTCCGAGCGGCCATCGAGCGCCGTGAGGAGCTTGGACGCCAGTTAGCCGACCCGCAGGTCATCTCCGATCCGGACCGCCTGCGCGCTGTGGGCCGGGAGCACGCCGGCCTGGAGTCGATTGCGGACATTGGCAGCCAGTACCTCCGCGCTACGCGCGAGCTCGGCGAGGCTAGGGAGCTGAACCGGAGTGCCGACGACCCCGACTTGCGCGAGCTGGCGGCAGCGGAGGCGGTGGAACTGGAGGAGCGGCTCGAGCGGCTCGAGAGCGAAGTCCGCGAGCTGCTGGCCCCTCGGGACCCGCTGGATGACCGCGCCGCGGTGATCGAGATCAGGGCGGGGACCGGCGGTGACGAAGCTGGCCTGTTCGCGGCGGACCTTTTCCGCATGTACAAGCGGTTCGCAGAGAAGAACGGTTGGAAAGTCGAGGTGCTTTCCACCAGCGAGGGTGTCCTCGGCGGCATCAAAGAGATCGCCTTCATCGTTCGAGGCAAGAATGCGTTCGGTGCGTTGCGCAGCGAGTCCGGTGTCCATCGCGTACAGCGGGTACCGGAGACCGAAAGCCAGGGACGCATTCACACGTCCGCCGCGACCGTCGCGGTCCTCCCGGAGGCCGAGGAGGTCGACATCGAGATCGATCCGGAGGACTTGAAGATCGACGTCTTTCGTTCTTCAGGGCCCGGCGGTCAAAGCGTCAACACGACCGACTCTGCGGTGCGCATCACACACGAGCCGACGGGACTGGTGGTGACGTGCCAGGACGAGAAATCTCAGCACAAGAACAAGGCTCGCGCGATGAAG
>JASFMO010000211.1:0-6263 GCA_050117535.1 Gemmatimonadales bacterium
GCCGTGCTGGGAGCCGCGCCGCCAAGTCTGTGTGAGCCGGTCGGTGGGGCTCTGGGGCGACTCGCCTACCGAGTGGGTTGGCGCCGCCGGGTGGTCGAGACACAACTCACCCAGGCGTTCCCCGACAAGGGCGAGGATTGGGTGCGCCAAACGGCTAGAGCCAGCTTCGAGCACCTGGGCCGGGAAACAGCGGCCGTGGCGCCATTGGTACGTCGGGGCTTGGACGAGGTCCGGCGTCGTTTAGTGGTCTTCGAGGGTCGCGAGGCCATGGAGGCGGCTGTCGCACAGGGGCGCGGCGTCGTCGTTGTCAGCGCTCACTTCGGCAACTGGGAGTATGCCGGCTCGGCTTTGGCCGCCCACGGGTGGCCAGTCGATGCCGTCATGCAGAGACTCGGGAACAAACACCTGAACCGCTATGTCGAACGTGTGCGCGGTCGCCTCGGCATGGGGCTGATAGACCGCGCGGGGGCGTGGGACCGTCTGACCGATAGTCTATCGGCGGGTCGGGTCGTCGCCTTTGTCGCGGACCAGGACGCCAGGCGCCAAGGCGTGTTCGTCCCGTTCTTCGGCCGTCCCGCGTCGACACACAGAGCGCCGGCCCTTCTCGCTCTCCGCACGGGCGCGCCCTTGTTCGTCGGCGGCGCTCACCGGATAGGCCCGCAACGCTACCACGGGTGGATCGTCAGGCTGGATCCGCTCGAAGGGCTCGATATCAGGGAACAGGTCGCCGATTTGACCCGGCGCTGGTTGGCCGAGGTCGAACGGCGTGTTCGACTTTTCCCCGAGCAGTATTTTTGGCATCATAGACGCTGGAAGACGCGACCGGCCGGAACAGCCTAGCAGCACGTAGGTACTAGAATTGAACACCGCCGAGTCGGTTTGACGCCGGCGGACGGTCATAGAGAATCGTGGTGGTACCGTGATCTACATTTGTATTCCCGCGCATAACGAAGAGGAGACTGCGGGCGTCCTTCTTTGGAAGATCCGCCAGGTCATGGCCGAGTTCAAGCGCGACTATGTCGTGCTATTCCTCGACGATGCCTCGACAGATCGAACACTGGATGTCGTAAGTCCCTACTCGCAGGTTCTTCCCCTCGAGGTGCTCCGCAATGAGAAGCGTCAGGGTCACGGCGCCTCACTGGAGCGGCTTCTCACGGAAGCCACGGCTCGCTCGTCGTACCCGCGGCGCGATATTGTGGTGACCTTGCAGGCCGACTTCACGGACGAGCCGGCGGCGGTCCCCGCGTTGGTGAAACGCGTCGAGGGTGGGGCCGACCTGGTCATCGCGGCCCAGCCCCCGAATGGCAGACCCATCCCATTGACGGTGCGTTGCGTCCGCAAAGCGTTGACATGGTTGGAGCGCAAGTATGAGTTCCCCAAAGAGGTGAGCGATCCTCTATCGGGTCTGCGCGCCTATCGTGTGGGACTGATCAAGAAGGCGCTCAAGGAACACGACGGCGAGCGGATGTTGAAGCGCGATGGCTGGGCGGCGAGCGTGGAGCTTCTGCGTGCTGTGGCGCCCCACACGCGTCGCGTTGAGGAGCTTGTCTCCGTACCCCGGTATGATCTGCGAGCGCGGGGGAGTCGACTGTCGTTTTGGCACGCCGCACGGGACTATATTGGCCTACTTAGGGGTCCATGATGCGTAATTGTCTGGTTCTGCTCCTTTTGCTGTTCGGTCCGTCGAGCATTGTCGCTCAAGATGGACCCCCCGTCGCGGACACGGCCACGGCGCCGGCGGCGGTGCCGTTCGGTGTCGGGGAGCGTTTGGACTACCGAGTGAAGTTTGGGCCGTTGCGAGTCGGCAAGGCGCATATGGCGGTCCAGGGTGTTGAGCCGGTTGCCGGGTATCCTACCTACCACCTGTATTCGATCATCGAGGGCTCGACGCTCTTCTACAAGCTCGTCGACAAGCAGGAGTCGTGGCTGGACGTTGTCGAGCTGGCCAGCCGACGCTACGTGCAGGACTCGAAGCAGGGGAGCTACGAGCGTTACCGGGAGTATGACTTCGACCTCGAGCGCCGAGTGCTCGTTCACCCGGACGGCAAGACCGATTCGATCCCGGCCCAGGCGTTGGATGACTGCTCTTTCGTCTACTACGTTCGCGCGGTGCCTCTCGAAGTTGGGGAGACATACGAGTGGAATCGATACTATCGGTTTGACCGGAACCCCGTGATCCTCAAAGTGCTACGGCGCGAAGAGGTGGAAGTCCCGGCCGGTGAATTTTCGACGATCGTCGTTCGCCCAATCATCAAGACGGGCGGCTTGTTCTCCGAGGGCGGCGAGGCCGAGATCTTCATCACAGATGACGAACGCCGCATCCCGGTCAAGCTTGTCACGAAGCTCAAGGTCGGGTCTGTTATTCTCGAGCTGACCGACTACACGCCGGGCGAGTTGCTGAGCGAGGCGATGATCGAGACGCAGTGAGATCAGGCCGCCGGAAGCCTAGCTTCGTCCCCGAAGCGGATCCTGCTTGAAGAAGTCGACGATAAGGCGGGACGTAAGTTCCGGATGGCTGACCATCGGCAAGTGTCGCGCCCGTTCGATAACCTCCAATCGTCCGTTCTCGAGTTGCTCCAGCATTACCCGACCGTGATCGGGCGGTGTCAGCCGGTCCCGCTCGCCCCACACGATCAGCGTCGGGGCTCGGACTAGCTTCAGGACGGGACGAATGTCGTACCGCCGGAGGTGGTGCGCGCTCTCGATCAAGACGCGTGGGCGAGCCCGCACGAGATCGCCCAACAGAGTGCCGTAGAACCCCGGCGGACACCAGGACCACGGCTGAATCAGTCGGCCCAGCCAACGGGCGCTGCGGCGGCCCGGGATGCCGGCGCTGTCCATGAGCACCAATCTACGGACTCGGCGACCCACATCCGCAGCCACCTGCGCGGCTATCGCCCCACCCATCGAGTGACCGCAGAGGAAGAACTGAGCCATTCCCAGCCGGTCGGCCAGCTCGACGACCGCGCGAGCGGCTTCAGTGACGCTGAGTGCCCGACCGCCGGATCGGCCGAAGCCGGGCAAGTCGGGCGCCACAATCCTGAAGCTCTCCGACGTCAACTCGGGGAAGATCGAGTACCACCAGCGGCTGGATGCTCCGAGGCCGTGCAATAGAAGCAGCGGCGCCCCGAACCCCCCTTCGCTGCAGAAGAACCGGTGCTCGCCGGCGCGCACGCGACGCGCTACGACGACGCGAGTCGTTTGCACTCCGAGGCGCGGCCCCTCGGCCGTCAGGATTTTTTGCTTCCCCACCCTCCGCCTCCTGGCGTTCTGATGCTGATGATATCGCCGCGTTCCACCTCGGCGGTGAACTTGCCCGGCAGCGCGGTCCATTCGCGATGTCTGAGGATTTGGTTCTCGCCGGTCGCGCCGGGCGATCCACCGCTGGCTCCGCAGGGAGGGTGCCGGCGACGCTCCGAGAGCACGCAAACGTGAGCGGGCGCGAGCAGCTCGATGTCACGCCGCAGACCGTCCCCTCCACGGCGCCTTCCCGATCCGCCGGAGCCGCGGCGGAGCGAGTAGTGACGGACGCGGACCGGGATCGCATGTTCGAGGGCCTCGACTGGTGTGTTGAGGGAGTTGGTCATGTGAGTATGCACGCCGGACATGCCGTCTCGATCCCGGTTGGCCCCCATCCCGCCGGCGACGGTCTCGTAGTACGCGAAGGGCTCCCCGGTCTCTGGATCGAGACCACCGACGGTGAAGTTGTTCATGGTGCCGCTCGAACAGGCGGGGATCAGGTCTGGGAGCGCGTGGCCCATGGCTCGGAATACGACGTCGACAATACGCTGTGAGGTCTCGACGTTACCTGCCGCGACAGCGGCGGGCGGTGAGGCGTTCACAACCGTGCCCGGCGGCATGATGATCCTGACGGTCGAGAGGTCGCCCCCGCCCGCGGGGAGCGGGGTTCCCAACATGGCCTCGGCGATGCAACGCAGGACGTAGCGAACGGCTGATTCGGTGATCGCCGATACCGCGTTGATATTGCCAGCGCACTGCCGATCCGAGCCGCTGAAGTCGACGCCCATCTCGGAGCCGCTGACCCGCACCCGCACGGCGATTCGCACATCAGTGGCTCCGGCGCCGTCGTCGTCCATCACGTCTTCGGCAGCGTAGTCGCCGTCGGGGATCCGATCGATCACGCCGCGGACGAGGCGGTCGGCGTAGACCGACAGGGAAGTGAACGCGTGCCGTAGTGAATCGATGCCTCGGCGGCGGCCGAGCTCGTCGAGCCGGCGAACGCCGACATCGAGGGCGGCGAGCTGCGCGTGCAAGTCGCCCTCCCGCTCCCTGGGGGTGCGCACGTTCGCCAGCAGCAGTCGCCAGACGGCCGGTTGGGGCACCCCGCCCCGGACCAATAGCACCGGAGGAATCCGGATCCCCTCCTGAAAGATCTCACGCGAGAGGGGCATGGAGCCGGGTGCGCTGCCCCCGACGTCAGCGTGGTGAGCCCGCGAGGCGACAAAGGCGACCGGCTCGTCCGAATCCTCTACCCAATAACCGCGGACGGCCGTCAGGTCCGGCAGGTGAGTCCCGCCATGAAACGGATCGTTGAGGATGACGACATCTCCGTCCTCTAGGCGCTGCGCGGATACGGCGGCTCGAACACTTTGCGGAATTGCGCCCAGGTGGACGGGCATGTGATCGCCCAGCGCCACGGGCGCCGCTCGCCCGTCGCAGATGGCGCAGCTGTAGTCACGTCGCTCCTTGATATTCGGCGAATAGGCACTGCGTCGGAGGGCGGCCCCCATCTCCTCCGCAATCGCGTGGAGGAGCGATCGGTAGACCTCGAGGCGGACGGGATCCAAGGTCTCGGGGGTGTCTCTGTTGGCCGTTTGCATGTCTTGAGCGGACCAGTATTATTAAGTCCAGATTTCCAACCAGCCCTCTGTGCGAGGCTCCGTCAACCAACGGCGGACTAATTGTAGGTAGAGGAGGATAAGTGAGCAAACGGAAAAAGGAGGGCAAGAACGACGCTCCGTTGTTCGACAAGGCACGCGACGAGCTGTTCAGCCAGATTAGGCGATGCGGTGTTTTGCAGGCCACCGAGGATCAGCGAGACGCCTGGTTCAAGGAAACCATGGAATACATGGCCAAGCGGTACCCTGGAGTGACCGAAGAAGATCTTGCGCAGCTGAACGAGCTGGGCCGCCGGTACTGCGAGCCCGTCACCCCGTACGGTGGTAACAACGGCGAGGACTCGAGAGGTAGTAGCTGAGACCCTGTTGCTTGTTGGCCCTGGCGACTCCGCCAGGGCTTTCTTCTCGCCCACGTCATTCTGAATGACAGCGATCGAGATCGGTTGGAGACTGCTGGCCGTCCTACTCCTGGTGGGCGCGAACGGATTCTTCGTCGCCGCCGAGTTTGCGCTCGTCAGCGCCGACGATACCCGGCTTTCGGACTTGGCCGCGCGGGGGGACCGCCTGGCGCGGGCGGTCAGCGCCGCCCAGGCTGACCTCAATCACTACCTTTCCTCTTGCCAGGTAGGGATTACACTGGCCTCTCTGGCCTTGGGCTGGATTGGCGAACCCGCCATCGCCGAGTCGTTGGTATCGGTGTTCTCGGATCTGCGCTCCCCCTTCGATTGGATCGCTCGACACACCGTGGCCGTCTTCATCGCCTTCACCACCATCACCTACCTTCACGTAGTGCTCGGCGAGCAGGCGCCCAAGGCCGCGGCGATCTTTCATCCGGAACAGACCGCCCGCTGGCTAATCCAGCCGCTCGTACTCTTCACTCGCCTGGGATCTCCGCTCATCTGGTCGATAAACGCGTCGGCGAACCGGCTGCTGAGAGCCTTCGGCGTCCGACTGCCCAGCGAGTCGGAACGGGTGCACAGCCGTGGCGAGCTGCTCCTACTGGTCGACCGCGCGCGGGAGGTGGGCAAGGTAGAACAGGACGAGCACGCGATGATCTCGGGCGTGTTCGAGTTGACGCGCACCATGGCCAGGGAGGTGATGACGCCGAGGCCTGACATTGTGGCGGTCCCCCTGGACGTGAAACTCGACGAGATAGTGCAGACAACCCGTCGGTCCGGGCATTCACGGTTGCCGGTCTACGAGGACACCTTGGACAAAGTGGTCGGTATCGTGCTCGTGAAGGACGTGCTTCCGCTCGTCGCCGCGGGACAACACGCCGATTTCGACGTTTCCAAAGTCATGCGCGAGCCCTATTTCGTTCCGGACACTAAGTCGGTCGACGATCTTTTGGCGGAGTTCCGCCGCATGAAAGTTCACATGGCGGTGGTTGTGGATGAGTTTGGC
>JASFMO010000212.1:0-6257 GCA_050117535.1 Gemmatimonadales bacterium
TCAACGACCTGGCGCGGACGGCCTACCTGCCTCCGGCCGAGCCGCTCGATGTGGAATTCCGCGGTCCCGTGCTCGTGGTCACCGCCGGCACCTCCGACCTGCCCGTGGCGGAAGAGGCGGCCGTCGCCGCGCGGGCGATGGGCAATCCGCTGCGTCGCCTGGACGATGTGGGTGTCGCGGGCATCCATCGACTGCTGGCCGACCAGCAGGAGTTGAGAGACGCGGCCGTGATCATCGTGGTTGCGGGGATGGAGGCGGCTTTGGCCTCCGTCGTCGGCGGGTTGGCTGCGGCGCCGGTCATTGCCGTGCCCACGAGCATCGGCTATGGCGCCTCTTTCGGGGGCCTGGCCGCGTTGCTGGGATTGTTGAACAGTTGTGCGCCGGGTGTGACGGTGGTGAACATCGACAACGGGTACGGGGCAGCGGCCGCCGCGACGCGTATCAATCGTGTTCGCTGATCCCATGCGGGTACCGGGGGGAGATCCGCGTCGTGAGCGGGCTGGCCGGGATCACGCGTGAACTGAGCGGCTGGCTGGAGGCGCTGCGTCTGGCGTTGGGAGCCCGAACCGCCTCGCTGTGGCTATTGGCACCCGGTGGGGACAGGCTGACGGTCAGATTGAGCCTTCCGCGCGACGCCGCTGTCGATGCGGAGGCGATCCCGTTGCAGGGCCACGCGCTTGGCTGGGTGGTGAGCGAAGGCGTAGCGCTTCGCGCCGCCCGCGAGGACATCTTCCTCGACGCCGGTGCGGGGTGGGTCGTAGCGGCGCCGGTCGCCGAAGCGAATGGGGCTAGGGTGGGCTGCGTCGCGTTGGAGTTTGACGGAGTACCGCGTCCTGACGCGGCCCGCGCGCTCGAGTTGGCGGCGAATCTGGCCGGGCGACTGATGAGCGAGGTGCGTGCCGCGGAGGACTCACAGCGAGACCTGCGCAAGTACGAGGCGCTTTATCGAGCGCTTCAAGACCTCGATCGCGAGCTCGATCTGCAGGAATTGGCGCGCAACGTATGCCGCCGCGCACGCCAGGTATCGGGAGCCCGTGGCGCCGTGGTCGCGACGTGGGAGCCGGGGGCGGCCGCCGGCAGCATCATCGCGACGGACGGCGAGGCCGTGCGGGGGTTGTCTCACGCGCGACTGGTGGGCGAGTCGTCGTTTCTTAGCCTTGCCTTGAGCAACGTTTCGTTGCTGCCGCGGGATGATCTGACCGGGTGGAACAAGTTTCCGCTATACGTCGAGGGGGTCAACACGAAGGCGGGGTCGGCGATCATCGTACCGCTGATCGCGGAGGCGCTTCCGATCGGCGGGCTGGCCGTGGAGTACGATCGGCCGAGATGCTTCGGCGAGAAAGACCTGGAGCGACTGCGGGCGCTGGCCGCATTCGTGGCGCCTGCCTTCCGGAATGCGGCGGAGTTCGGCGCGATCAAGGCCTTGTCGCTGACCGATGCGCTGACCGGTCTGCCGAATCGCCGGGCGACGGAGCGCGCGCTGGCCTCGGCCGTGGCGGTGGCGGAGCGGACCGGCAGCGCCTTCGCGGTGGCGATCGCCGATGTCGACAACTTCAAGGCCTTCAACGATCGGTATGGGCACGAGGCCGGCGATTTTGTGTTGAAGAGCGTCGCGCGCGCGATCCGGGTCGGGCTGCGCCCCGGCGATCACGCCGGTCGCTGGGGGGGCGAGGAGTTTCTCGTCGTGCTGCCGTCCACCGGGCTCGAGGATGCGGCTCGCGTCATCGAGCGGGTCCGACGCGGTGTGGAGCGCAAGCGGGTGGAGTGGGCCGGGCGGCGCCTCGGTGTGACGGTCAGCGCCGGGGTCAGCGCTTACCCCGAGCAGGTCGCGAACGCGGGTGCCGCGGTACAGTCGGCCGACGCCGCCCTCTACAAGGCGAAGCAGGGCGGGCGAAACGCCGTCCAGTTGGCCGATCAGCGGTGAAGCTTGCCGGCGTCGCTTCCCAACGGAACCCGTGCTCCTTAATTTAGTAGGACAAAGGAGATTCGTGGGGGCGAAAAGGCTTCGACGGGTCTAGTGAACGCGGAGCAGCGTGCCGAGGGCGCCTGGCCCCTCGCTAATCAACTGGGCAAAAAATCAACTGCCAACGATAACTTGGCACTGGCCGCCTAAACAGGTGGTCCGTCTCCTGATCGACTGGGCCCGAGGCCGGTCTTGAGGCGTCGATAATTCGGGCTGGCGGGTTCGCGCGGCCGCTGCGTGAACTGGCGAGACTTTAGCGGCTGGCCCTGAGAAGGTGGCCTATCGGCCGACGCGGGGCAAGAAACTTTGCGATAGGCTACGCACGTAGCGGTTCTGCCGGATCTATTCTCGGACGCGGGTTCGATTCCCGTCGCCTCCATCCCGACGGGTCATCTCATGCCGCCGCGCGACGCGCTGTCGTGCGGCGGTCACTTGTCTCCCGTCTCCAAATCCCTACACATTCCGGCATGATGCATCACAACGAGTACCCGTATCGCGTTCTGATACGCCCGTCCGGCGAACTGGCCACGAAGTCGCGCCACACACGGCGCCGGTTCCAACATCGCATCGTCGAGTGTCTGGAGGATGCTCTCGCGTCGTCGGGCATCGGCGGCCGCGTTCTGGAAGAGTGGGGGCGCTTGTTCGCCGAGACGGACAGCCCGGCGGCGCTGGACATCGTTCCGCGCGTCTTCGGAATCGCCTCGGTCTCACATATCGAGGCCATGTGTGAGGCTCGACGGGACTCGATCATCGAGCTGGGCGCCAGCCTGTACGCCGAGCGTGTAAGTGGAAAGACGTTTGCGGTGCGAACCCGGCGGTCCGGTCGCCACGACTTCAAGTCGAAGGACATCAACTATGGGCTCGGTGCCGCTTTGAACCGTTATGCGGATGTCGATCTGGGCGATCCCGACGTGACTGTCGGCGTCGAGATACGCGACGAGATTGCGTACCTGTTCAGCGCGCGGGTTCCGGGGGCGGGCGGACTACCGCTGGGCATGGAGGGCCGCGCCGTGGCGCTGATCTCCGGGGGCTACGACTCGGCCGTGGCGGCCTGGATGATGTTGAAGCGCGGCGTGGCGTTGGACTACGTGTTCTGTAACCTGGCGGGTGGCGCCTACGAGCGGTCGGTCCTGGGCGTTGCCAAGGTGCTCGCCGACGAATGGAGCTACGGTACTCGTCCGCGTATCCACGTCGTCGATTTCGAGGACGTCGTGCGCTTGCTCAAGGAACGCGTGCGCGAGAGTTACTGGCAGGTGGTGCTCAAGCGGCTGATGTACCGCGTCGGCGAGACGGTCGCGGAGGCGACAGGTGCGATGGGTATCGTCACGGGCGAAGCGATCGGTCAGGTCTCGTCGCAGACGCTGGCCAACCTGCGCGCCATCGATGGGAGCGCGACGGTCCCCGTCTTTCGGCCGCTACTGGGCTTCGACAAGGCCGAGATCATCGATCGGAGTCGCACGATCGGAACCTACCCGCTGTCGGAGAAGGTTCGCGAGTACTGCGCGCTGACCGAACGCAAGCCGATCACCGACGCCACGGCCGAGGACACGGCGGCGGAAGAGGCGAAGTTCGACCTGGCGGTGCTGGAGTCGGTTACCGCCGCGCGACGCACGCTCGACCTGCGCGAATTGGACGCCAGCGAGCTGGTCTTGCCCTACCTGTACACCACAGAGATACCGGACGACGCTCTAATCATCGATGCGCGGCCGAGGTCCCAGTATGAACCGTGGCATTATCCGGGCGCCATTCATCGCGACTTCTGGGAGATACTCGCGGACTTCAAATCTTTGGACCGCGATCGACTCTATGTGCTGTACTGCGAGCTGGGCCTGAAGACAGCGCAGCTGGCCGAGAAGATGCAGCGCGCGGGCTACGAGGCTTACAGCTTCAAGGGCGGATTGAGAGGGATTCGGGAGTACGCGGATCGGGAAGCGGCCGGCGCCTGAGGCGCCTCGAATATCGAATATCGAATATTGAATGTCGAATATCCAAGAACGATGGTCGAAGCGCACTTCATTCCTGGACATTCCGTACTGGATATTCGATATTCAGCCGTCTTCGCTAGAAGACTTTAATCGGCGGCACGTACTTGCGTGGGTCCTCCCTCAGCTCCAACACGACGGTCTGGATGTCGACGAGCAGCTTGAGCAGGCTCTCGTAGAGTTCTTGGTCGGTTACGAGCTGTCCTAGGGTGCCCTCACCCGATTCGATCGCCGATAGCAGAGAGTCGGCGCGTGCCGAGCTCGACGTTAGCTTCACGTAGAGCGAGTCGTCCGTGATGAGTCGCGCCAGTGTCCCCTCGCCGCTGATCAACGTGAGCGTCAAGGTGTCGAGACCGGCGACTACGGAGCGCAAGTCCTGGTACAGTTGCTCGTCCTGCGCCAATTGGGCGAAAGCGCCCTCGCCGCTGCCGACGGCCTCCAGAAAAACATTCATCGAGCGCGATGTGGAGAGCAGTTCCACATAGAGCGCCGTGTCCATGAGCATGCGTCCGGCCGTCCCTTGACCCGCCAACAGGTTGTCGGCGATGGTGCGCATGTTGCGGAGCATCACCGACAGATCGTCGACCAGTTCGGCGGCGGAGGCGAGCATCTGTTCGTAGTCGACCGCGATGGCGCTAGGAACCGTGTCGCCCGGTTGTAAGGGGGGCGCGTCGGGCGTGCCGGGCGTCAAATCGACGATCTTGTCGCCAAGCAATCCCTGAGTGCGGACTCGGGCTTCGGAGTCACCCCGGATCTGTTCCTGCACGGCGACGTTGATCGACATCGTGATCTCGAGGACCTGGTCGGGCTGAGCGCGGCCCTCGATCGGGATGAATACGATGCTCTCGACCTTGCCGACGTCCTGGCCAGCCAGCTTGACGCTGGCGCCTTCGATCAGCCCGTTGGCGCTGGGCATCACCGTCGTGAGGTGATAGCGCTCTCCGAAGATTGCCGCGCTTTCGCCGATGAAGAATATGGCGACGGCGAGCACCGCGAGGGCCGCGACCACGGCGAGCCCGACGCGGATCTGGCTCCAGGAGATCATTGATCGTCCGTTCATCGCTTGGGCGACCTCCTCCAGCTCAATCTATGAATTCCCGAACGTAGGGATTCTTCTCTTCCAACAGTTCCTTCGGCGTGCCATAGAACATGATACGACCATTCCGCAGCATTGCGACATGGGTCGATATCGCCATCACGGCCCGCATATCGTGGCTCACCACCACCGAAGTGACCTCGAGTTCTCGCTGTAGACGCAGGATCAGGTCCACGATGGTGCGGCTGGTCACGGGATCTAACCCGGTCGTGGGCTCGTCGTAGAGCAGAATCTTCGGCTCGTGCACGATGGCGCGCGCGATGCCGACCCGTTTCTTCTGCCCGCCCGAGAGCTCGGCTGGCAACCGGTATCCAAACTCGTAGACCGATAGGTCAACCATCGCCAGCGCGCGCTCGACGCGGTCGTGCACCTCGTCCTCGGGGAGGCTCATGTGCTCGCGCAGCGGGAAGGCGACGTTCTCGTAGATGCTCAACGAGTCAAACAGCGCCGCCGCCTGAAAGACCATCCCCATCTTCTGGCGTACGTTCAGCACCTCCTCGAAACTGAGCTGATTGATGTCTTCGGCTTCGATGACCACGTAGCCTCTGTCGGGGACCAGCAGCCGCAGCACCAGTTTCAGGATCGTCGACTTGCCGACTCCCGAGGCCCCCACGATCGACAGGCAGTCGCCTTCGCGGACCTGGAACGAGATGTCGCTCAGTACCTGGTTGTCGCCGAAGGCCAGGTAAAGGTTGCGACCCTCGATGAGAATCGGCTCGAGCTCCGCCGTCGCCTGCCGCGGTTCGGCCTCGTCGCCGGGAATCCGGTACTGATGTTCGTCGCTCATCCTTCAAACAGAATAGAGATCAGCAACTGGGTCAGGAAGTAGTCCGTCGCCAGGATCAGAATCGAGGCGCTAACCACGGCGCGTGTCGTGCTGACGCCGACGCCTTCCGTACCACCGCGGGTCTGAAGGCCAAAGTAGCACCCGGTCATGGCAATGATGCCGCCGAAGAAGAACGGCTTGATCAGGCCGGCCAGCACGTCCTTGGGTATCACCTTCAGCAGGAAGCCGGACTGGGCCAGCGTCTGGTACACCAAGCGCATGTAGAGGTCGGCGGTCAGGTCCAGCTTCACCACCGCGATCAGCATCCCGCCGAAGATCGCCACCGTGTCGGTGATCACGGTCAGGATGGGCAGCATGATCAACGCCGCCAGCAGCCGAGGGGTGACCAGCTTCTTGATCGGATCGGTCCCGATCACGTTGAGCGCATCG
>JASFMO010000213.1:0-6237 GCA_050117535.1 Gemmatimonadales bacterium
AATCCGTCGTCGCGCTCACCATCGGCCTCGAGGACTACACCGCCGACCTCGGCGTGATCAAGACCCAGGAGGGTACGGAATCCGGCTTCGCTCGCATGCGTCTGGTCAATGCCGCCAAAGCGGCCCGTATCCAGGCCATCGACTCGGTCTACGGCGACGTCGGCGACGTGGAGGGGCTCAGAGATTGGGCGCGCCGTTCCCGCGGCCTCGGCTTTGAGGGGATGGGCTGCATCCATCCGCGCCAAATCGAACCGATCCACGAGGCCTTCGCACCCACGCCCGACGAGATCCAGAAAGCGTTGACGATCGTCGCCGCCTTCGACGAAGCCCAGGCCAAGGGGCTCGGGGTGGTGCGACTCGGCACCAAGATGATCGACCCACCGGTCGTGCTGCGGGCCCAACGGCTGGTCGCGAACGCGCGCAAGATGGGTCTGGTTCCGGAACAGGACTCCTGAGACGCCAACCGGCGTCTCGGATCGAGGAGACAGAGCACATGAGCCGAAGTAGCGAACTGGTGGTCAACGCCGTCGGCCGACGCGTCCCAGCGGTTGTCAACGGCAAGGAGCAGATCGCCTTCCGGGGCGTCGGCGCCCACGAGCCGCAGGGTCGCAAGCAGGCTCCCCCCATCCGCTCGTGCCGCGATTATCCGCCCAGCGGCGACAAGCGGTTACCGGACCTGAAGGCCGCCCTCGAGGCGTGCGGCCTCAAGAACGGCATGACCCTCTCGACCCACCACCACCTGCGCAACGGCGATGCCGTCGCCCTGATGGCGCTGAACGCGGCCGCCGAGCTGGGCTCCAAGGACCTGATGTGGTTCCCCAGCGCCTCCTTCCCCTGCCACGAGCCCGTGATCGGGCTGATGGAGCAGGGCATCGTCCATCACATCGAAGGCAGCATGAACGGCCCGCTGGGCGAGTTCTGCTCGCGGGGCAAGATGCGCGGCCTGGGTGTGCTACGCTCGCACGGTGGCCGCTGGCAGGCGATCCAGGATGGCGAGGTCCGCATCGACATCGCGGTCATCGCCGCACCCACCGCCGACCCCTTCGGCAACGCCGACGGCTCGCATGGCCCCTCCGCCTGCGGTTCGCTGGGGTTCGCGCTGGCCGACTCGATCTACGCCGAGCACGTGATCGTCGTGACCGACAACCTGGTGCCGTTCCCCTGCATACCGTGGCAGATCCAGGGCAACAACGTCGACTACGTCGTTGAGGTGGACTCGATCGGCGACCCCGCGAAGATCGTCTCCGGCACCACGCAGATCACCAAGAGCCCGGACCGCCTGCTGATCGCCGAGTACGTCGCCCGTTTCCTGCGCGACGCCGGCATCATGCGCGACGGCTTCTCGTTCCAGGCGGGCGCCGGCGGCATCGCCCTCGCCTTCGTCCAGTATCTGAAACAAATGATGAAGGAAGACGGCGTGAAAGCGCGATTCGTGCGCGGCGGGTCGACCCAGTACCTCGTGGATCTGCTGCGCGAGGGGCTGACCGATTACATCCTCGACGGTCAGACCTTCGACCTGGCAGCGGTCGAGTCGATCGCTTCGGATCCCCAGCACGTGGCCACGTCCCCGTTCACATCCTACAACTACCACGGGAAAGGCAACTTCGCCTCCATGGTCGACGCCGCCGTCCTCGGCGCCACCGAGGTCGACGTGAACTTCAATGCCAACGTCAACACGCACTCCGACGGCGTTTTGCTCCACGGGATCGGCGGCTGGCAGAACTGCCTGTTCGCCGGCTGCACCATACTGGCCGTGCCGGCCTTCCGCGACCGCATTCCCGTCCTCGTCGACGAAGTCACCACGATGACCGGGCCGAGTGAATTGATCGACGTCGTCATCACCGAGCGTGGAGTCGCCATCAACCCGCGGCGCGCCGACCTCCTCGACGCCCTTCAGGGCTCGACCCTTCCAGTCCGGCCGATCGAGGATATCAAGGACGAGGTCGAACGGCTCATGGGCGGGGCGCCGGCCAAGGCGCGTCTGACCGACCGACCCGTCGCGGTGATCAAGTGGGTGGACGGCACCGTGCTCGATACGGTCTGGCAACTGGCGGACTGAGACGCCACCGCGGCCCACGGCCCTCGACTTCGATCGCATGGATCTCGAGCGCATCAGCCGAATCGTCGAAGCCGTCCGCTCGGACGGACGCGACGCGCTCGTCGAAGACGAGGGACTCGAACTGCTCGCGGCGATGGGCATCGAGACGCCGCCGTATTTCGTCGTTGGCAGCTCGGATCAGGTAAGCCCCGACGGCTTGTGGACGCTCGGTAGCGATCAGGTCGTCATCAAGGTCATATCCCCCGATATCCCTCACAAGAGCGACGTGGGCGGCGTCGGCTTCGTTCAGAACGACCTGGAGACCGTGCGCGACGCCGTTCGACGAATGGAAGAGGCGTTCGCCGGCGCCGATGTCCGGGGCTACCTGATCCAGGCGCGGGTCGCCTACGACCCCTCCCTGGGCGGCGAGCTGCTGGTCGGGGTGCGGTGGACGGAAGACTTCGGAGCCGTCCTCGCATTCGGTGCGGGCGGCATCTACACCGAGTTCCTCGCCCAGCACTTCAAGCCCGGCTCCGACATCGCCCTAGCCTCACCGGAGGTGTTGGATGCCAAGACGGCAGAGGCGTTGATCCGGCGCGCCGCCGTGACGCACCTGCTAACAGGTGGCCTGCGGGGCCAGGCCGCGCGCCTACCGATCGAAGACCTGGTCTCGATGTTCCTCCGGTTTGCCGAACTGGCGCGCCACATCGTGCCCGAAACGCTGCGCGAACTGGAGGTCAATCCCTTCGTCATCACGGAGGGACGTCTCGTGCCGCTCGACGTGCTGGCCCGCTGCGGGCATCGCGTCTCCGCGCCCGTCCAGGACCGGCCGCTCCACAAGCTCGAGAACCTGTTCCGGCCGCGCTCCATCGCCGTCGTCGGCGTCTCGGATCGCATGAACCCCGGGCGGGTGATCCTGGTCAACACGCTCAAGGCCGGGTTCGATCGTCGCCGGCTGTTCGTCGTCAAGCCCGGATCCGAATCGATCGAGGGCTGCGCCTGCTTTGACGACGTGTCCTCGCTGCCCGAGACCGTCGACCTCATCGTGCTCGCGGTCGCCGCCGAGCAGATCCCCTCGTTGCTCGATTCGATCATCACCGCACGGAAAGCCGAGACCGTTCTCATCGTGCCCGGTGGCCTGGAAGAAAAGGCCGGCTCGCAGGGAATCGTCGCCGAACTGCGGACGGCGATCGCCATGGCTCGAGCCAGCGAGTGGGGCGGTCCGCTCATCGTCGGGGGCAATTCCATGGGGATCCGCTCCCAGCCGGGTCGCTATGACACGACCTTCATCCCGGACTACAAGCTTCCCGTCTTCGACTCACCCGCTCAGCCCGTAGCGCTGATCACACAGAGCGGCGCTTTCTACGCGGCCAAGGGCAGCAAGTTAGGCTTCGCGCCCCGCTACATGATCTCCGTCGGCAACCAGATGGACCTGACGATCGGGGACTATCTGAACTACCTGGCCGACGACCCCGAGATCAAGATCTTCGCGGTCTATGCCGAGGGCTTCCAGCCGCTCGATGGTCTGAGGTTCCTACAAGCGGTTCAACGCATCACCGCGGACGGCCGAACGGTGATCCTCTATCGCGCCGGCCGCACCGCCGAGGGCGCGGCGGCCTCCGCCAGCCACACCGCCGCGATCGCCGGCGACTATGCCGTGACGCGCCAACTGGCCATTAGCGCCGGCGCCATCGTCTGCGAAACGACCGAAGACTTCGAGGACCTACTCCGGCTGTTCGCGTTCTTGGGAGCGAAACGTCCGCGCGGCCTCCGGCTCGGCGCACTCTCCAACGCCGGCTTCGAGACCGTGGCCATGGCCGATCACCTCGGTGACCTGCGACTGGCCGAACTGACGGATGCCACGCGTGCCCGGCTCGGGGATTTGTTCCAGCACGCCCGCATCGGGACGATCGTCGACGTTCACAATCCAGTCGACCTCACCCCGATGATGGGCGACGCCGTCTTCGCGGCCGCCGCGCGCGTCGTCATGGAAGACGAGAACGTCGACCTGGGACTGGTCGGCTGCGTACCGCTCTCGCCCGCCCTACAAACACTGACGCCCGACGATACGCATCCGGAGGACGTTGGGGGCGGCGATTCCATCGCCAGGCGCCTGGCGCGACTGGAAGCCGCAATCGACAAACCCTGGGTCGCGGTGGTGGACGGCGGCCGCCGCTACGAGGCCAGGGCGAGAATACTCGAGGAGGCTGGAATCCCAACCTTCAGGTCGGCCGACCGGGCCGTTCACCTCCTCGGCCTATGGGCCGCGGCCATGCTTGAGAGACCGTAGCACGCACCCTCGCGCTTCGGGTTCGGAAGCACAGACACCACACCGTCGAGCGCTCTCACCTGGCCAAAGCGAGATCGGACATAATTGACCGGGGGAATAACGAAAGCCGCGCCGACGCACCCATCGGCACGTCAACGCGGCTCTTACGTAATCTCTCCGGGGCTCGTCCCGAACCCCGCGTGCTTACGCCGCGACTACCGCCGCCGCGCCTGAACCGGCGCCGGCTCGTGCAGCGCCCACGTCGCTAAGGGACGCAGCGCCCGGCGGGCCGCTCCCACCACCGCGTGCTCCGCGACAACAGCCCCACGCGCCAGTGCCGGCGCTCCGTAACGGATCGCGGCGTAGATCGCGCCGGTGATGACGAAGGGAAGCAACGGGAAGACCGCCCAGACCATGAAGGCGGCGAAGATGCCGAGGACGATCAGCGCGCCGCCGGCCAACTCGACAAGACCGATACCGGCCATAGTGAAACTCCCTGCCAAGGTCTTTTCTAGACTGCATTCATAATCTAATGCTCTGGCAAAGCGATAGCCAGTCTCGCTTGCGGTTTGCGGTCTCGAACCAGACCCTCATCACAAGGGAGATTCCAAAACCGTTGTCCGACCAAGGTTTACGGGCCCGGTGAGTCGACTGGCTCACGCTCACGCCACCGGCGCCAGCGCCGAATCCGCCCGCTCGCCGATCAAGCTGCGAAATCTCTGGTGGGTGGCGCCCAAGATCTCGCTTGCCGATCTTGCGGGTACGGACGTCTTCGCACCGTGACCCTCATGCCAAGCAGGACGCGCCTAGTGCGAGCAGTCACCCATCCCGCCGTCATCGTCGTGCTGGTTCTCGTGGTCGCCGCCTGTGGCGCGCGCCAGACCGAAACCGAAGCACCGGCCGAACGCGCTCCCACTCTCGACATCACTCTCGAGGTCGAGAACCGCAACTTCAACGACGCCCGCGTCTACCTGCTGCTGTTCGGCGAACGGACGCGACTGGGCCAGGTGCCGGCGCAGACTACCCAGACCTTCTCGTTCGCTGCGGGGCCGGACGAGGTTCGCATCGAGATTAGCTTCATCGGCTGTGGCGGTTTCGTCACCGAGCCGATGGCCGTGAGCCCCGGTGACGAGCTGCTCCTACAGATCACTCAGGACGCCCACCGGCTGCGCGCCCGAGGGTGATCGGAACGACCTCGACGCCCCGTAGCTCCTAAATGACGTGCGCGATACGCGCCCCCGGCGCCCACCGCTCGAGCAGACGGCTCGCCTCGCCGGTCGGCATGCCGAAGGCCGCCGTGCCCGCCGCGTCCGCCGCCAGGCAGCGGTCGGCCATCACCGTCACGCTGCGATTCCGTGATCGTCTCGGCTCGCCCGTCCGCGGGTCCAGCATGTGGTGGTAGCGGCGCCCGCCGTGCTGGAAGTACTGCAGATAGTCGCCGGATGTCGCCACCGCGCAGTCGGTCGCTTCGATGGTGTCGACGATGCCATCGGGATCGTCGGGATCGCGGATGCCGATCTTCCAGGGATCGCCATCCTCCGAGTGACCGAGCGCGTACAGATCGCCGCCGACGTTGACCAGTCCATTGAGGATCCCGAAGGAGCGGAGCGCTTCGGCGGCCAGATCGACGCCGTAGCCCTTGGCGATCCCCCCCAGATCGAGCGCGACGTCCGGATCGCGGAAGGTGACGACCGGCTCGCCGCGCCACATCCCGACCTCCAGCGCCTGGTAGAGACCGCGCCCGGCCAGCTTCTTCACCTGGCCCGCCGCCGGCGGAACCTGCCGATGCCCCACGTCCCACAGCGCCACCGCCTTGCCCAGGCACGGATCGAACGCCCCCTCGCTCGCCTCCGCCCACAGCAGCGACTCCTGCAACACCACCGCCGTCGCTGTCGAGACCGCGACCGGGCCCTGCGCCGCCAGCAAGTTC
>JASFMO010000214.1:0-6232 GCA_050117535.1 Gemmatimonadales bacterium
CGGGAAGCTCGCTACAGCCAGTCTCGACCTCACTGATAATCGAGTCCGCCAGTGCGAGGCGCGACACCCGTCGCCCAGCAGCTGCGTCCAGCGACGTGGCGACACCCCTCAGCACCTCGGGGAAATCGTCAGGCTGCATGTGGACGTTGATGCCGATGCCGACAACCAGCCAAGCCGGTGTCTTCCCCGCCCAGCACCCTTCCGACAAAACGCCGCCCACCTTTCGGTCGCCGACGATCAGGTCGTTGGGCCATTTCAGTCCAACGCTCACTCCGGCCGCCGACCGCTCCACCGCACGCGCCGCCCCGAGCCCCACCAGCAGCGGAATGAGCTGCGGGTTCGGAACTCTTTCCGGCCGGAGTATGACAGAAACATACAGACCCGACCCGGCTGGTGAGTGCCATTGCCGCCGAGCGAGACCGCGACCCGCCGACTGCGCGTCGGCCAACACGATCGTTCCCGCCGGCGCGCCGGATTCGGCCAGTGCCCTTGCCCGACAGTTGGTGCTATCCACAAGTCCGTACACATAGACCTGCGCCTGAGCCCAGCGGGTCTTCAACTCCTCCGCACCCAGCCCTTCCCACTTGATCACGGCCCGACTCACCGTCCGGCGACCTCTATTCGCAGCGATAGGTCGAGTGCCGGGGCCGAGTGAGTCAGGGCGCCCACCGAGATCAGATCCACGCCCGTCTCGGCCACCTCGCGGACGTTGCTCAACGTGATGCCTCCGGAGGCCTCGATCTCCGGCCTCGGGGAGACAGCGCGAATCAGACTCACGGCGTCTTCCATCTGCTCCCGACTCATGTTGTCGAGCATGATGCGCTGGACACCCGAAGCCAGAGCGGCCTCGACCTCGGCCGAGTTCGTCGTTTCCACCTCGACCTGGAGTCCGCCTCGATTAGCTGCGCGGATGCGTCGCGTGGCCTCCTCGATCCCGCCGGCACAGGCAAGGTGGTTCTCCTTGACCAGCACCATGTCGTCGAGGCCTGACCGGTGGTTCACCGCTCCGCCAGCCCGGGTCGCCGACCGCTCGAGCTCACGCCAGAGCGGGGTCGTCTTTCGCGTGTCGGTGATGCGGACCCCCGTCCCCTCCACAGCATCGACGAAACGTCGCGTCAAGGTTGCCACCCCCGACAGGCGTCCGAGCAGGTTGAGCGCCGTCCGTTCTCCCGTGAGGATCGCTCGCGCCGAACCGGAGAGCTTCACCACGCCATCGCCGCCCGCGACCCAGTCGCCATCCTCCACCAGGGTCTGGAGCACGACGTTTCCAAGCTGGTGATAGACCTCGGCGAAGGCCGCGAGCCCTGCGATTACGCCATCGGCCTTGGCCACGACAATGGCGTCAGCTCCAGCGTCGGCCGTGACGGCCCACTCGGTGGTCCAGTCGCCGGCTCCGATATCCTCGCCCAGAGCGTCAGCGATCCTGCGCTTCGCCAGATCAGACAATGCTTCCATGCCCTGACCCCTACCCTAGCCCGCGAACGAACTGTAGACGAGAAAGGCGACGCCAACGGCCCAGCAGTAGTAGGCGAACCGGTGGAAGTGCCCGGTGCCCAACCAGCGAATGAACAGCGCGATCGCGGTTAGACCCGCGACGAACGCTGCCAAAGCGGCGGCGATGAGTTGAAGCGACCCGGTGGTCGCCTCCACGCTCGCGATCTCCGGACTCTGGAGCAGCGAAGCGCCGATGATCGCTGGCACCGACAGGAGAAAGCTGAACTCGGCGGCACGCTCGCGCCCGGTCCGCGCGGCGAGGGCCGCCGCTACCGTGAAGCCTGACCTCGATATCCCCGGCAGCAGCGCGAACGCCTGAGCGATGCCCACGAACAGAGAACCGGTCCACCCCGGGTTCTCGCGCTCGCTCCGCGCCAGTAGCCAGCGCGTGCTAAAGACCACGCCCCCGGTGACCAGCAAACTCGCGGCGGCCAGCGACGGCGAGTCGAACGTGGCGGCTATCGTTCCGGAGAGCGTGATACCGGCCAGCGCGGCGGGGATCGAACCCACAGCCAACATGCCCAAGTATGTGAGAGCCTCCCGATCTCTCCGTGCGGCGGCGGCGAGCAGCGAAATGATACGTTGCCGGTACAAGAAGACGACGGAGATGGCCGTGGCCAGGTGAACGAACACCTCGAACGCGACGCCAGGGGTCCTGACACCGAGCACCGCCTCGGCCAAGACCAAGTGACCGGAACTCGAGACTGGGAAGAACTCGGTGAAACCCTGCACGAGTCCCAGCACTATCGCTTCCAGGATCGTCATCGGCTCAACCTACCCGCTCGCTGACCGCCCGGCCATCAGCGGGCGAGCACTTCTTCGTAGTAGGACTCGTACATCAACAGCACGCTCTCCGCCGAGTACCTCGTCTCCGCCTCGGAGCGACCGGCTCTGCCCATCTCGCGCTGGCGGTCCGGGTCGGAGAGGATCTCGGTGGCGGCGCTCGCCATAGCGTCGACGGCTCCTACGGGGAGCAATCGTCCGGATAACCCGTCCTGAACGACCTCCTCCAGGCCACCGCAGCGAGTTCCAACGACGGGGACCTCGCTGGCCATCGCCTCCAGCGCCGACAGGCCGAACGACTCCGACTCGCTCGGCAGCAGGAATAGGTCGGCGCACGCCAGCAGTTCGGCCACCGAGTCTTGCTTGCCCAGGAAGACCACTCGGTCGCCGATCCCGAGGGTGCGCGCCCGCTCTTCCGCCATCGGTCGGTCCGGGCCGTCCCCGACGAGAATCAACCGAGCCGACAGCTTCTCCATCACCCGGGCCGAGACCCGGACCACATCGTCCACACGCTTGACGGGCCTGAAGTTCGAGACGTGCATGATGATCTTCTCGTCCGGCTCAGCGAGGGCATTACGGTGTCGGCTGTCGGGGCGCCGTCCAAATTGCGATATGTTGATGAAGTTGGGGATCACCCGGACGTCGCATCCAAAGCAGCCAAATGTGGCTACCGTCTCGCGCTTGAGGAACTCGGAGACCGCTGTTAGACCGTCCGACCTCTCGATCGAGAACTTGACGATCGACCGATAGGACGGGTCCTGGCCGACAAGCGTTATGTCGGTGCCATGGAGGGTGGTGACGATCTTGAGATCGCCCGGCTCGTCCAGCATCTGCTTGGCCAGCCACGCCGATGTCGCGTGCGGTACAGCGTAGTGCACGTGGAAGAGATCGAGATGCCGCTGCGTCGCCACCTCATGCATCGCGACCGTCGCCGCCAGCGAGTAGGGCGGGTACTCGAACAGCGGATACCGGGTCACCTCGATCTCGTGAAAGTACGTGTTCCTCATGAACCGAGGCAGCCGGAACGGGTGGGCATACGATACGAAGTGAACCTCGTGACCGCGCTGAGCGAGCAGCATTCCCAACTCGGTGGCGACGGCGCCGCTCCCTCCGTATGTCGGATAGCAACTGATGCCGATTCTCATGTTAGTCGCCTGAAGCTATCGGTGAGGATTCTCGAGAACCAGTACGCAAGTCGCCCTCCCAGTGTCGGACTATTTCTTCGACCAATTCTTCGCGGTTGCACCGCACATCGATCCACAAAGCCTCAGCAGGCAGCTGATGCCTGAACCACGTCAGCTGACGTCGAGCGAATTGCCGTGTATTTCGCTTTGCCAGCTCCACCGCTTCGACCAGCGTGCGTTCGCCACGCAGGTGCGAGACCAACTCGACGTAGCCGACCGACTTCAGACCTGGCGCTCCTTCCCCAAAGCGGTGCGTCAGCCCGCGCACCTCCTCGAGCAGCCCGCCAGCCATCATTTCGTCGAACCTGCGATCGATGCGGCGATAAAGTTGCTCGTGCGTCAGCCGCAGACACACGACCAGCGACGCCAGTGGCGCCAGTCCGGACGGTTGATCGAGCCACCAAGAATGGCTGCGGCCGGACAAGAGAACAACCTCGAGCGATCGGGCGAGGCGCTGAGGTCCCCCCTCGTTCTCGAGCTGCGAGGCCCGGCGCGGGTCGAGCCGCTCCAACCACCTCCTGAGCTCATCGGTCGGCCAGCGCCTCAACACATCGCGCAATCGCTCGCGTCGTTCCGGTTCGACATCGGGCTCGGGAGCCAACGGCTCCAGTAGGGCGCGGATGAAAAAACCCGTGCCACCCACGACGATCGGTACGCGGCCGCGCCTCACGATACCGCCTATCCATTCCCGTGCGTCACGGGCGAACCGTCCGGCGCTGTACCTTTCCGCTGGATCCAGAATATCGAGCCCGTGGTGCGGTACGCGAGAGCGGAGCGAATCGCTCGGCTTCGCCGTTCCAATGTCCAGGTACCGATAAACCTGGCGCGAGTCAGCGGACACGATCTCGCCGTCGAGGCGTTCAGCGAGTTGACCCGCCAATTCGGTCTTGCCGCTGCCTGTCGGCCCCGTGATCACGATCGTCTCGCGCCGCGGTCTCGCATCCATCGCTTCTAGAGCGTGTTCGTCACGTGCGACCAAAGCGCCGCGCCAGTTCGTCAAGCGAGAGCCGCAGGATCGTGGGTCGGCCGTGCACATCGTGGCTCGGCAGCTCGGAGGCGAACAACCGATCGAAGAGTTCGACCATCTCGGCTTCCGACAACGGTTGGCCCGCCTTGATCGCCGCCTTGCAAGCGAACGACTTCGCGACTCGCTCGTGCTGGTTGCGCGCCGAATCGACGAGCGGCGAACCGGCCGCGAGCTCGGCGATCATCTCGCGAAAACAACGTTCTGCGTCGAAGTGCGGATGCGGGTTCGGCACCGCGCGCAGGATTATCGTGTTGCTGCCGAACACCTCCAGGTCGAAACCCGTCCCCTTCAGTATCCCCGCCAGTTCTTCCGCGGCCTGAAACTCGGTGGGTGAAAGGCGAACCGTGATGGGAAAAAGCAAGCGTTGGGATGCGACGTCGCCTTGATCGAAGTCACGCATCAGACTTTCGAACAGTATTCTCTCGTGCGCCGAGTGCTGGTCGATGATCATCACGCCGCCCCGTGTCTCGGCCAGAATGTAGGAATCATGGAGCTGCCACATCGAACCGGCACGGTCAGCTTCCCATTCTCGGGCCCGGGGTTCCGCCTCATCTTCGGCGGGCTGTCCGCCAGGAACGAAGAGCGCCATCTGCGATGCACTCGGGCGCGGTGTGCCCAAACTTCGCCGCGTCGATACCCCACCGATGCCGTGCGGCAATAGCTGGCCGCCACCCCCCGCCTGGTGACCGATGGCCGGTGCGCTCTCCAATCCCTCCAGTCCAGCACGCACCGCTTCGGCGACCGTAGCCTCGATCAACCTCTTGTCTCGGAATCGCACCTCCGCTTTGGTCGGGTGCACGTTCACGTCGACCTGTTCCGCCGGCAGCTCGAGGTACAGGAATAGGGCGGGCCGGGAACCCGGCGGCACCGTGGTTCGATATCCGTCCTCAGCCGCCCGGATGACAAACCGATCGACGAACGGCCGACCGTTGACGAACAGGTAGACCCGCCGGCTTCCCGCCCGCGCGTGCGCCGGCCGTTGAATCAGTCCCGCCACCCTCAGTTCACCGTTCTGGTGGTCGAGCGGAATGAGCTGAGAGGCCAGTTCGTCCCCCCATAGAGCGGCAACCCGCGCCGCCAGCTGTCCGGTGCGCGGCAAGTCGAACAACTCCCGATCATTCGAGCAGAGCCGGAATCCGCAGCTCAGGTTGGCCAGCGCGAGGGCGATCGCCGTCTCGGAAACCGCCCGTGACTCTGCCGCGACGGAGCGCAAGAACTTGGCCCGAGCGGGGACATTGAAGAACAGCGACCGCACGGTAACGGTCGTGCCAGGGCGCCGGGCGATCTCGTCCACGGCGACCACCCGGCCACCTTCGATCCTGATGCGCGTCCCTTCCGCACCCTCCGCTGGCGCCGTCTCCAACTCGAACCGCGAAACAGCAGCGATCGACGGCAACGCCTCTCCCCGAAAGCCCAGCGTGCGGATGGCTCGCAGATCGCCCTCCTCCGCAATCTTGGAGGTGGCATGCCTGTCGATGGCGAGCAGCGCGTCGTCGCGCACCATCCCGTGCCCGTCATCGGCCACGCGCAACTCGGTCTTGCCGCCGGCCCGAATCTCGATCTCTATCCGGTTCGCCAGGGCATCGAGCGAGTTCTCGATCAGCTCCTTGACCGCCGAGGCGGGCCGTTCCACCACTTCGCCCGCCGCGATCTGGTTGGCGACATGGTCGGGCAGTATACGAATGCGACGCTGCATGCCCCGAAGCTATCCGCGGACCCCGAGGCCATCAAGCGACCCTCACCC
>JASFMO010000215.1:0-6208 GCA_050117535.1 Gemmatimonadales bacterium
GGACCGCCTCGGCGCGAGTGGCCCGGGCGCGCAAGATGGTTCTCGAGTTGCTGCTGGCCTCGTGCCCGCAGTCGAAGACGATCCAGGACCTGGCGGCGGCGCACGACGTGCGGCAGCAGCGGTTCCGCCAGGAACACGAGGACTGCATCCTCTGCGGCCGCTGCGTGCGGATGTGCGAGCAGCAGATGATGGCGAAGGCGATCGGGTTCCGCGGCCGCGGTGAGGCGCGCAGCTTGGGTACGCCCTTCGATCTGAAATCGGATGTCTGTCGGTTGTGCGGTGCTTGCCTGTACGTGTGTCCGGCGTGCGAGTTGAGGTGCACCTTCACCGATGGTAGCAGAGCGATCTGTGGCGGCTGTGCCAATCTGAGTCCGCCGTGCGTGGGTACGGGCAAGTTCGAAGACATGATGTGCTACATGGACCCGTGCGTCGCTTGTGAGATCAAGGGACGCTGAAGGTCTCTCTTTAGAGTCAAGGAGAACCTCGATGTCGCTGTCTAGATTGAATTCGTCGGCCGCCACGCTCACCAAGAACCGAACCGACGGTTCGGTGACGCCGATCTCAGGGATGTGTGTCACGTGTGTCGACGGATGCATTGGCATGTGTGAAATCGGCAAGTCGGCCTACCGGGGCCACGAGGTGATCTATCCCCAGCCGTTCGGTGTCGTGACGACGGCGGCGGAGAAGATCTATCCGGTCGACTACTCGCACCTGAACATCATGGGCGGTGTGGTGGGTGCTCAGGGGATCGAGGCTGACAGCGACAAAGCGGTGTTCCCGGCTGTGAACCTCGAGGTCCGTTTCGGTCGGGACGGCGGTCTGAAGTTTCGCTACCCATGGATTATCCCCGGCATCGGTTCCACCGATGTGGCGCGGAACAACTGGGAGGGCTTGGCTATCGGTTCGGCCCTGGCGGGGACCGGTCTGACCATCGGTGAAAACGTCAGCGGCATGGATCCCAAGACGGTGACCACGAATGGACGCGTCACCGACACGGTCGATCTCAAGCGACGGGTCCAGCTATTCAAGGACCATCAGCGAGACGGCTACGGTGCCATCGTCGTACAGAGCAACGTCGAGGGCACTCGCATGGGCGAACCGGAGTACGCCATCAACACGCTCGGTGTCGAGTGCGTCGAGATCAAATGGGGGCAGGGGGCCAAGAACATTGGCGGCGAAGTCAAGATCAGGGACTTGGCCAAGGCCCAGATGCTTTACGAGCGCGGCTATGTCGTGTTGCCCGATCCGACCGAACCGTCGGTGATCAAGGCCTTCAAGGCCGGCGCGTTCACGGAATTCGAGCGTCATTCGCGGGTTGGCATGGTCACGGAAGAGGATTTCGCTAAACGTGTCGAGTTCCTGCGCGCCGCCGGCGCCAAGTACGTGTTTCTGAAGACTGGGGCCTACCGGCCGGCGGCGCTGGCCCAAGCGCTGGCCTACGCCTCCAAGTACGGCATCGACCTACTGACGGTCGATGGAGCCGGCGGCGGCACGGGCATGAGTCCGTGGCGCATGATGAACGAGTGGGGAGTGCCGGCGCTCGAGCTGCACTCTCTCCTTTACCGGTACGCCGCGCGGCTCGCGGCCGAGGGGAGGTACGTTCCGACTCTGGCCTTGGCGGGCGGGTTCATCCTGGAGGACCAAATCTTCAAAGGCCTCGCTCTCGGTGCGCCGTACGTCAAACTGATCGGAATGGCGCGTGGGCCGCTGGCGGCCGCGATGGTGGGGAAGACCATCGGCCGGTCCATCGAGGCGGGCCAGATCCCGGTGTACGTCGAGCGGTTCGGCACGACCAGGGACGAGATATTCGTGACGGCGCACTCGCTGCGTGAGGAACTGGGAGAGGACGAGTACAACGCCTTGCCGGCGGGCGCTCTGGGTCTCTACACCTACTACGAGCGTCTGGGCCAGGGCCTGCGTCAGCTGATGGCGGGAAGCCGCAAATTCTCTCTGGACTACATTGCGCGAGACGATCTGGCCGCCTTGACGCGTGAAGCTGCGGATGTGACGGCTCTGCCGTATGTCATGGATGTGGATGCCGAGCTAATCGACGAGATACTGGACGTGTGATCGGCGGTGGCCGCCGGCTCGACCCCGTAGGTGGGATGCGGCCCGGCAGACTCAGCTCGCCCTCAATTTCTCGCTGAGATTCGCCAGCATGTCACGGGTCATCGCTTTCAGGTCGTAGTCGGGTTCCCAGCCCCACTCCTCTCTTGCCGCGTTGTCGTCGATGGAGTTTGGCCACGAGTCGGCGATCGCTTGGCGGACGGGGTCCACCTTGTACTCGATGACGAACTCGGGGATGTGCTTCTGGATCTCGGCGGCAAGCTGTTCGGGCGTGAAGTGGAACGAAGTCACGTTGAAGGCGTTGCGATGCTGCAGCCGCGCCGGGTCCGCACTCATTAGGTCGGTCGCCGCCTTGATCGCGTCGGGCATGTACATCATGTCCAGGCAGGCATCCGCCGCGAGGAAGCAGCGGTAGCGCTTGTTGCGGATTGCCTCGTAGAAGATCTCGACCGCGTAGTCGGTTGTCCCCCCGCCGGGCGGTGCCACGTGGGAGATGAGGCCGGGGTAACGGAGGCCCCGGGTGTCGACGCCGAAGCGTTGGTGGTAGTAGTCACACAGCAGCTCGCCGGCGACCTTGGTCACGCCGTACATCGTGGTGGGTCGCTGGAGCGTGTCTTGAGGCGTTCGGTCCTTTGGGGTTGATGGGCCGAAGGCGCCGATCGAGCTGGGAAAGAATACGGCGCAGCGATTCTGACGCGCGACCTCGAGCACCCGGTACAGCCCACCCATGTTGACGTCCCAGGCCACGTGCGGCTTCTCTTCGGCGGTGGCGGATAGCAGCGACGCCAGGTGGTAGATGGTGCCGACGTCATGTTTGCGAACCACTTCATCGACCATGCGCCGGACGGTGACGTCGACGTACTCGAACGGCCCGTCAGGGTCGCTGGGCGTGGCGGGCATGCGGATATCGGAGGCGATGACCCGGTCGGGACCGTGCTGCTCGCGCAGGGCAGAGACGAGCTCGGCGCCGATCTGGCCCAGCGCGCCTGTAACGAGAACGCTTTTCAATGGGCTCCCTCTCTGAATGTCGAATATTGAATTTCGAATGTCCAATTTCGAAGTGAACCGTCCAAGCCAGACTGACCCATCACTTCGTCACTCCTTGATCGATATCCGATATTCGATATTCGATATTCGATATTCAACCACTCTTCGTCACGTCAAGAGATTTCTCTCATTGGCCGCCGCTTCCAGTTCGTCCTGAAAGCGCGGGTCGGCGATCTCGATCAATGCCTCGGCGCGTTCGCGCAGGTTCTTTCCGAACAGATTGGCGACGCCGTGCTCGGTCACGATGTAGTGAACGTCGGCCCGGCTTGTGACCACGCCCGCGCCCTGTTTCAGAAAGGCGACGATGCGCGACATCGTTCCCCCCTTGGCCGTAGACGGCAGGGCAATGATCGGGCGGCCACCCTTCGATTTGGCGGCGCCCCGGATGAAGTCGACCTGGCCGCCGAAACCGGAATAGATATACGGACCGATCGAGTCGGAGCAGACCTGCCCGGTCAGATCGACTTCGATAGCCGAGTTGATCGCGACCATGTTCTCGTTCTGACTGACGATGAACGGGTCGTTCACGTAGTCGACGGGGTGGGCTTCGATGAGCGGGTTGTTGTCGAGGAATTCGTAAAGCTGTTTGGAGCCGAGGGCGAACGTGAGCACGACCTTGCCGGGGTGCATGTTCTTGCGCGTTCCCGTGACGACGCCGCGTTCGATCGCTCGCATACCGCCGTCGGAGATCATCTCGGTGTGGATGCCCAGGTCCAGCCTGCCCTCCATCGATTCCCAGACCGAGTCCGGAATGCCGCCGATGCCCATCTGGACGGTAGCGCCCGGCTGGATGAGCGGGATCACGTGCCCGGCGATGGCCTTCTCGACGTCCGTGGCGGGTTTGGGCTGCAACTCGGGAAGGGGCTCCGAGCTCTCGACGATGGCGTCGACGCGATTCACGTGGATGAACGAGTCGCCCAGTACCCGGGGCATCTCTTCGTTGACCTGAGCGACGACCACTTCGGCCATCTGGCAGGCCGCGGTCGAGGCGAGCGTCTCGACGCCGAGGCTCATGAAACCGTGCTCGTCCGGAGGCGAGCACTGGATCATGGCCACGTCGAGGGACACGATCTTCTCGCGGAACAGACGCGGGATCTGATGCAAGAAGATCGGTACGTAGTCGCCGCGCCCCTCGTTCACCGCCTTGCGGTCGGCGGGACCGACGAACAGAGAATTGTGCCGGAAGCTGGTCTCCATCCCCGGTTGCGAGAGCGGGTCCGTGCCGACCAAGAGCACGTGGTTGAGCTGTACGTCGGTCAGTTCATCCTTGCGCTCGGCCAGCGCCCGCACGAGTGTCTGAGGGATGGCCGCATTCCCGGCATAGTAGACCCGATCGCCGCTGTCGATTCTCCCCACGGCGTCGGTCGCTGCCTGTAGTTTCGATCTATAATCGTCGAGCCAGTTCATCGCTCGTTACCCTCTTTGAATCAGGTCTGCCAAAGGTTCGGTTTTGGTCTCGAGTAGCGCGGCCACTTTCTCGTTCACCATGTGGCCCCGGTAGAGGTAGAGGCCGGCCGCGAGGCCGGGGTCCTCGATGATCGCCTGACTGAGGCCCTTACGCACGATGTCCTTGATGGTGGGCAAGAGCGCGTTGGACAGGGCCCGTGACGCCGTCCGCGCAATGTTCGCCGTCATGTTCGGCACGCAGTAGTGCACGACGTCGTGCACCACGAAGACGGGATCGTCGATCGTTGTCGGTCGGCTCGTCTCAACGCAGCCACCCTGGTCGATCGAGATGTCGAGGATCACACTTCCGGGCTTCATACCCCTGACCATTTCCTCCGTGACCAGAATCGGCGCGTGCGCGCCGGGAATGAGGATGGCTCCGATCAGGACATCGGCGATGGCCGTGAAGCGCTCGAGTTGTGCCATGCCCGCGACCGCCGTGACGACCCGACCCTCGAGCGCGCGCGACACTTGCCGCAACCTGGCCAGGTCTTCGTCGACGAGAATGACATGGGCGCCGTTGGCAATGGCCTGGCGCGCTGCCGTGAAGCCGACGTCGCCGGCCCCGAGTATGAGAACCGTGGGGGGCGCGACACCGGGCACGGTGCCGAGCAGAATCCCGCGTCCGCCCTGCTCGTTCTTCAAGTAGTGCGCCGCGATATGCACCGCCATCTGTCCGGCCATCTCGCTCATGGCGGCGAGAATCGGTAGGTCACCCGAATCGTTCCGGATGATCTCGTAGCCGATCACCGTCGTGTCGAGCTCCATCAGCCGATGGACCTCGTCGCGCGGCATGACGGCGAGGTGTTGAAAGCCGCAGATCACCAGCCCGGGCTTCAGCAAGTCGATCTCTTCGGCGGACAGCACGCTGACCCGACAGACGAGGTCGGCGCGCTTGTAGGCCTCCTCGCTGCTATAGACGATCTGCGCGCCCGCTGCCTCGTATTCTTCGTTAGAGAACCTGGCGGTCAAACCAGCCCCCTGCTCGACGACGACCGTGTGACCGTAATGGGCTAGACGGGCCACGGCGTAGGGCGTCAGCCCGACACGGTGTTCCAGTCGGTGACTTTCTTTGGGTACTCCGATGAACATGTTTAGGCCTCCATCAGTAAGCCTGACGGCACTGCGTTGTTCTGCAACGAAGAGGGGCGAGCGCGAGGGCAGCGGACGGACGGGCGTTGAATATCGAATATCGAATATCGAATATCGAATGCCCAATGTCCAAAGTCGGTAATCACGTCATCATTCGCTATTCCGTGTTCGACATTCGCAATTCAAAACTCATTTCCCACCCGCCGATTCTTCATAGGCGCGAGCGCCCCAGGCGAAGGCTTCCTCGTTGATGGCCAACAGCGCGCACCGCTCCTTGAGTGCTTGCCTCAAGGTCGAGAGGAAGCTCTCCTTGGGGAATAGCTGGGTCGCGGCCTGCAACGCGCCGAGCGCGACCACGTTCTTTACCATCGTCTTGCCCAGGTCGGTGGCGATCTGCGCGCAAGGCACACCGACCAGTCTGACTCCGTTGTCCAGCTTCGGCAGCTTCGTGATCACCGAATTGTCGTAGATCACGGTGCCGCCGGGCCGCACCGTCGGCGCGAACTTCTCCAGGCTGGGCGGATTGAAGGCGATGAGAATGTGCGGCTCGGGGCAA
>JASFMO010000216.1:0-6207 GCA_050117535.1 Gemmatimonadales bacterium
CCGGCCAGGTGGCCCAGCTTGGGATCGGCGGGATCGCTCACGATGGCCGGCTCGATCCATCGCTTGTCCGTAGCGCCCAACGGAATCGTTGGCAGGAAGGCGCCGAGCCAGACGGCGAACTCCGCGAGCGGCAGCAGTCGCCGCATCAGATCCGCCTCGGCCAGACACGGCGAGAGGAAGTCGTGCCCCGAGGGCTCGTAGGACAGCGGGCAAACTCGGTCCTCGAGGTAGAAGCGGAGGCTCGCCTGCCTCACGACATCCTCGGTCTCGCGGTCGGCCGCGATGCGCGCCCAATCGAGGATCAGACCGAAGGCGAAAGCCGTCTGCGAGTGCTCGCCGATCCGGATCGGATGCGTGAGCTTCGGGATCCAGTCGCGCAGTCGCTCGGCGGCCGCCCGCTCCAACGGCGCGAGAGCTTCGAGCCACTCGCCAGCCTCTGGATCGTTCCATTCGCGAATCTCGGCCGCTAGCTGCAGGAGCCAGGCGAGGCCGTAGGGGCGTTCGAAGGAAACTCGCCCCTCACCTTCCAGGTAGCGCACCTCGCTGGCGATCCTCTCCGGCGTGAGGCTGGCGGCGAGAGCCGCGCGCGCTTCTCTGGCGAGTGGGCTCGCGGGAAAGTAGCGGGCCAGCCGTGCCAGCAACCAATGGCCGTGGACCGCGGAATGCCAGTCGTAGCAGCCGTAGAACGCCGGCGTCAGCTCGCGCGGCGGGCGCACGTCGCTGTCGCTCGAGAGCACGTGCGCGATCTTGTTGGGGTATTCGCGGCTCACGCATTCCAGCGCCAGGCGGCCGAAGCGCTCGGCAAAACTGTCGTCGAGATCTTGAGCGGTGGCGGGGCGGCTCGGCATGAGCGTAATCAGAATAGTGACGAGAACGATTGCGGGCTTGTGCGCTCTCGTGGTTCGGATCTTAGGCATGGGCATCGCTCCAGCAGTGCGTGGCCGCCACCGCGTCTCTCACGCCCTTGGCACAGACCTGAGCTATTGACACGTGCAAAACTGAAACGAAAGCGAAGAATCCGCCAGCGGATCGAATGAGGTCTGGATGTCGTGCTCGACGTGACCTGGCCTCGCGTGGCCCACGACGGAGACCGGAAAGGATCTGCACACGCTTGCTCGCCGATTGGGTTCCTTTCAGATTGAGTCCCATGCATCCGGAAGCCGCCCGCGTCCAGCTCGAAGCCATTCGCGCGCTCAGTGTCGAAGAGCGACTGCGCGTGGCCGAGTCGCTTCGCGCCTTTGCCTGGGAGCTGCAAGCATCGGTGATCGCTCAGCGTCATCCAGAGCTCACGCATGCCGAAGTGTTGCAACGGGTTCGAGAAGCGTTTCTCCGTGTCGACGCCTGAACTGCACCGCGTCCTGCTTCACCCGCTCCACCAAACCGGCCTCGCCTACATGGTCACCGGTGCGGTAGCGGCCATCGCCTACGGCGAGCCGCGGATGACCAACGATGTGGATGTGGTAGTGCAGCTCGGTCCGGGGGACGCCGAGGCGTTGATCTCGGCCTTTGCTTCAAACGAGTACTATGTACCGCCTCTGGAGGTCATCGAGGAGGAGCAGCAGCGCCCTCGGTACGGACACTTCGACATCATCCATCGCGATACCGCGCTGCGAGCGGATATCTACTTGGCTGGGGACGACCCCTTGCACGAGTGGGCAATGGCGCGCCGACGTGCGGCATCCATCGGCGGTGATGCCATTTGGTTCGCGCCACTCGAATACGTGATCGTTCGCAAGCTCGAGTACTTTCAGCAGAGCGGGTCGGACCGTCACCTTCGCGACATCGCGGGCCTACTGCGTGTGAGTGGTGAGCTGGTTGATGACATAGAGCTCCAGCGCTTGATCGCTCAGCGCGACCTCGCCACCGCCTGGGAGCGTGTATCGGGTTTGACACCCTAACCTGCGCCTCGTCCTCGGTTGGTCGTCTAGTCGCCAGGACCCGGCAGGTGTCAAGGCACGCAGGGAAACCGCTCCCCGAGGCATAGAACCGAGCTGTTGAATTTGGAATCACGCGGGTCTATTCCTCCCGCAGCGTGATCATCGGGTCGACGCCGGCCGCACGCCAGGCCGGCACCAATCCGGCGGCGATCGCCACCGTCGCGAGCAGCAGCGCCGAAAGTGCTAGCGTCAACGGGTCGGAGGCCCTGACCCCGTAGAGGAACGCGGCGACCAGGCGTGTGGCCGCCAGCGCCAGGAGTGCGCCCAACCCCACGCCGATCGCCACCAGCGCCCCGGCCTCGCCCGCCACCATGCGCAGTATGCCCGTCCGCGCGGAGCCGAGCGCTATCCGGATGCCGATCTCGCTGCGTCGTCGCGCTACGCTGTACGACATGGTGCCGTACAAGCCGATCACGGCGAGCAGCAGCGCCAGCCCACCGAAGAAGCCAGAGAGCAGCGCCAGCAGACGCGGCCGTGCCAGCGAGGTCGCCAACTGGTCGTGCAGGGCGGTGAATTCGACCGCTATCGCCGGATGGATCTCGCGCATCACCTCGGTCACAGCCGGGATCAGCGCCTTCGGCGCGCCCTCGCAGCGCAGCGCCAGGTCGACCGATGGACGCCATGACTCCGTCTGCTCGAACGGGACGTAGACGGTGGCCAGCGTCGGCTCGTCGAGCCGGCGGTACTTGGCATCCTCCACCACGCCGACGATCTCCATCGGCGGACCGATGCTGTCGTGCAGACTCTTGCTGATACTCTTGCCCAGGGGGCTGGCCTCGCCGAAGAACCGTTGCGCCAGACTTTGATTCACGAGTACGACCGGCGCTGCAGCGGCTTTGTCTTGCGGCGTGAAATCGCGGCCGGCCAGCAGGTCGGTGCCCAATGTCCTCATATAGCCGTCGCTCACGCCATTGAACCACACCGGTTCGTCGGCTGGGACTCCGTCCACCACGACATCATCGTTCCAAGACGTGCCGCTGATCGGGGTGATCAGCGAGGCGCCCGCATCGCGGACCCCGGGAACCGCTCGCATCCGCTCGAGTAGCTCGCGGGGAAGGTGACGTTCCCGATCCGCGGAAAGGTCCAGGTTGGACCAGTCGGCCGAGACCACCAGGACTCCTTCCGGGCGAAACCCCGGATCGAGCGTCGCGAGGCGCTGAAAGCTCCCCACCAGGAGGCTCGCCGCCATGACCAGCACCAGCGACAGCGCGACCTGACCGACGACGATCCCCTTGGCAAATCGCTGGCGCGAATCACCCAACTGTCCGCGGCCCGCTCCGCGCATCGCCATTTGCGGATCGACACGGGTGGAACGCCAAGCCGGCGCGAACCCGAACAAGACGCCCGTGGCGGTCGCCACGGCGATAGTGAACGCGAGGACCCGCAGATCGAGCGATAGATCGAGAGATACCGCGCGGCCGCCCTGCGACAGGAACCCGACGATGATCCCGCTGGACCGGCGGGCGAAGAAGGCCCCAACCGCAGCGCCCAGCAAGGCCAGTAACACGCTCTCTGTGAGAAGTTGCCGGGCCAGCCGCACGCGCCCGGACCCCATCGCCAGCCGCACCGCGATCTCGTCTTGCCTGGCCGTGGCCCGCGCTAACAGCAGTTGGGCGACGTTGGCGCAAGCGATGAGCAGAACCACGCCGACCACCATGAGCAGAGCGAACAACGCGTCACGGTACTGGCCTCTGACGTAGGATAGGCCGTTGGCCGCGGGCGCGGCTTCCAGCGTCCTCTCCCGGTAGCGGGCCTGCTCTCGAGCGCTGTATTGCGGCGGGGTGGTCGACTCGAATACCACGGGCGCCACGGCGACCAGGGCCGCCCGCGCCTCGGCCAGGCTGGCGCCAGTTGGTAGCCGTCCGAAGACGTTGAGGAACCAGGTGCTTCGGGCATCGAGGATGCCTCGGCCTTCGCGCAGGATGTCGATCGTACAGATAGGGACGAACACGCCGGCGGAACGGCCGACGTGGATACCGGCGAACCCGGGAGCGGTCACGCCGACGATCTCGAATGGATGGCCACTGAGCGAGATGGTGCGGCCAATCGCGTCGGCGGCCCCGCCGTACTCGCGTTGCCAGAAGCTGTGACTGAGGACCGCCACGCCCGGGCAGCCGCGCACGTCGTCCGCCGGCTGCAGCACCCGGCCGGCGGCGGCGGATACGCCGAGTACGTTGAAGTAATCCCCGCTCACCCAGGCGCCGGGAGCGCGCCGCACCGGGCCGCCGGTCGTCAGGTTGAACGAGGCGTCGGAGAAGGCGAAGGCGCCGGCGAGCGCTTCCTGGCGCTCGCGGATCTGCTCCCACTGTGGGTTGGTGAAGGACGTGCCGCCCTCGCCCATGGTCAGCTGCACGATTTCCTCAGGATGGCTTACGGGAAGCGAACGCAGCATGACCGCGTTGATCAGGCTGAAGATAGCGGTGTTGGCACCAATACCCAGTCCCAGCGACAGTACCGCCACGGCGGTGAAACCGGGGTTCGCGCGAAGTGCGCGTATCGCATAGCGCAGGTCGGCGATGACCGAATCGAGCCAGGCCAGAACGTCGATATCGTAGACGCGTTCCTTCAATGTCTGGCGGTGTCCGAAGCGGCGGCGGGCTTCGTGCCGGGCTTCGGCTTCGGTCATGCCCCGGGCGATCAACTCGTCGACCCGCTCGGCCAAGTGAAAGTCGATTTCGCGGTCGATGTCGTGGGCGACTTGGTCCGAGCGCAATAAGTTGAGAAGGCGGCGATACCAGGACATAGTGGACCTCCAGAGGCGCGTGTGCGGTCAGGCGTAGCTCAGCACGCGCTGCACGCCTTCGGTCAGCCGAGCCCAGGTGCGCCGTTCCTCGGCCAGTTGGGCTCGTCCCGCGCGCGTGAGCTCGTAGAAGCGAGCTTCACGGTTCTTGTCGGTGATGCCCCACTCGCTTTTCAGCCACCCCTGTTGCTCCATGCGGTGCAGGGCGGGGTAGAGCGACCCCTCCTCGACCTGCAGCAGATCGGCGGACGAGCGCTCGATGGCGGCGGTGATGGCATAACCGTGCAGCGGCCCCCGGGCGGCGAGGGTCTGTAGCACGAGGAGAGCGAGGGTGCCCTGCAGCTTGTCGTTTCGGTGCTTCGCCATGGGTTCAGTGCTCTCGTTGTACCTAGATAGCTATACCTATTTATCTAGGTATACGATCCCGGGTTTCCGTTGTCAATAACCAATGATCCCGAAGTGGACGTGACCGTGGCAATTGCCCCGGCGGGGAAGCAGCGCCATCGGGGCCGACGAGTTCGATGGCAGGAAATACCGGAGATGGTTTCGTGACCGGTGGGCGGCAACGCGCGCGGGGAAACCGCACCGCCTGTCACCCGTAGTGTAGAGTGGGGCTCATCGAGGTACGTCAGTCATGTCGCCGACTTTCATTCGCGCATTGAAGAGAGCGCCGCCGCGGCCTGTGCGGTTGGCAACCTTGCTGCTTGTCCTGGTCTCGTCCGGTTGTGGGGACGATCCCGCTGCCCCCTCGGCTCCGGATACGACGACCGGCGCTTGGGTTAGGTACACGCCGTTCAACTGGAGCCACGACGGCCGGCCCTACGAGGGGACGTTCGTCAAGGTTTACAGCGATGCGGCCAGCGACGACATGAAGCGGCAACTGGCCGAGATCGCCGACGAGCGGTTCAGCCAGATCATGGCGCTATTCGACTTCGATGCCGTTTCCGACTTCATCTATCCGCCTGGCTACTCGAAGCTGGAGATCTACATCAACCGGAATCACTCCGAGAACATCAACTGGGCCTACTGGGGGGGCTTCATCTTCACGATCCGGTCATCGGAGATCACCGGGCATTGGGTCAATTACACCGTGTACACGGTGCGGCACGAGTTGATGCACGATTTCGAGTTCTTGATCGAGGGTAGGGAAGACATCGGCACCGACTTCTGGTTCAAGGAAGGCATCGCCACGTATGTCGGCTGCCTGGAAGACACCGGTTGGAATACGATAACCAGTCTGGGCGAGTTGGAGTCATGGATCGCCGAGAACGATGACGTCCCAGGAGCCGGCAATCCGATTAGGATCCGTCAGGCCTCCGATTTCCCTCCTGGGGCCGACTGGCATCAGTACTACCGGGTCTTCGAGCTGGTCGTGAGGTATATGCTGGACGACGCGGGGATGGGGAGGTCAAACCAGGACGTCTTGGGGTTGTTCTATGATGTGCGAGGCGGAGTGTCGTTTTCCGTTTCGTTCGAGAGCCGCTTCGGGATTGCGGTGAGCGAACTCGAGGCTCAGGTGTTCGATCGCCT
>JASFMO010000217.1:0-6157 GCA_050117535.1 Gemmatimonadales bacterium
GCCCTGACGGACATTCAGGTCGGAATGAAAGAGAGTGCGGTAGGCCCTCTTCAACTGCAGTCGGCTGTCCTTCGAGAAGCCGCGTCGCTCGAGTCCGACGGTGTTGACGCCAGCCAGTCTCACCGGGTTGCCGGCCGCCCGCATGAACGGAGGGACATCTTTACGTAGGCCGGACGCGCCTCCCAGGAAGGCGTGCTTGCCGATCCGACAGAACTGGTGTATCGCCGTCACACCACCGACGGCAGCCCAGTCTTCTATCACGACGTGCCCGCCCATCTGCACGGCGTTAGCGATGACCACGTGATCGCCGATCACGGTGTCGTGAGGGATGTGCGAGTACGCCATCAATAGACAGCGGCTTCCCACAATCGTCACGCCTGAAGAGCGTGTTCCTCGATTCAGTGTCGCGAACTCACGGATTGTCGTCTCGTCTCCTACGATCAATCGCGTGTCCTCACCTTCATACTTCAGGTCCTGGGGGTCCGTCCCCAGGACGGCGCCTTTGGCTATGGTGCAGTCTCGGCCGATTTCTGTGTTCTTCTCGATCAAGGCATGCGGCCCGACGGTCGTCCGCTCGCCAATCACCACGTTCGGCCCGATTATCGCATAGGGCCCGATCCGTACACCGTTCCCTAACTGCGCGCCCGGGTCCACGATCGCCGAGGGGTGAATGCGCGGCGGGGCTTCGGGCGCCTGGTCTGCGAGCTTCTGGTCCGTCATCGGTCGACCACCTGCGCCTTCAACTCCGCCTCAGCTACGACTTTTCCATCCACGCGCCCTACTCCCTTCATCACGCACACCGGCCAACGCAGCTTGACCATCATCAACTCGAACACGATCTGGTCACCTGGCGTCACTGGGCGTCGGAACTTGACTTTGTCCAGCGACATGAAATATACGACTTTGTCTTCGGGGTTCTCTACCATGTCCATGAAGAGAAGCCCGCCCACCTGAGCCATCGCCTCGACCATCAAAACGCCCGGCATGATCGGAAGACCGGGAAAGTGCCCCATGAAGAAAGGTTCGTTGATGGTGACGTTCTTGATTCCGACGATTCGCACGCCCCGCTCGTACTCGACGACTCGATCCACCAGCAAGAACGGATAACGGTGCGGCAGAATATGGAAGATTTCGTTGATGTCCACGCGTCGGGCCGCTTTCTGACGCCGTATCTGCTCGGCTATGGCCTTCACGACTTCGACGTTGCCGCGGTGCCCCGGCCTCTCGGCCACGATTTGTGCCTGCACCCGATGACCCAGTAGCGCCAGGTCCCCGGCGAGATCGAGTATCTTGTGGCGCACAAACTCATCCGCGTATCTCAGCTCGACGCCTTCATACAGACCATCCGCCGTCAGTACCACCGTGTTCTGGGTGTCAGCGCCGCGAGCCAATCCAAGGGCGCGTAGCTTTTCCGCATCCTCGAAGAACCCGAAGGTCCGCGCTGGACAAATTTCACGCGCAAAAGCATCCGACGCGATGTCGTGCGAGGAAAACTGGCGACCGATGAGGGGATGGTCGAACTCGATCGATACCGAGAGGACGGCGCGCTCGTCGGGCAGCACCGCGTACTTCGACTCGCCTTCGCTGACCACGAACGGCGTCGTGCACTTCCAGGTGGGAGCATCCGACTTCAGCGGCTTGATCCCGGCCTGATCGATGAGCTCGACAAAAGGCGCCGCGCTGCCGTCGGCCGCTGGGGGCTCCTCTGCGTTCAGTTCGACGATCAGATTGTCGACTCCCAGGGCTGACGTCGCCGCCAACAGGTGCTCGACGGTTCGCACCCGAACGTCGCCGTCCCCCAGTACGGTCTGCCGCTCGACGTCGACGACCCTGTCGACGCTGGCAGGAATATCACGCGCCCCCTCAACGTCGGTGCGACGAAAGAGGATTCCCTGATCAGCGGCTGCGGGGCGCAACACCAACTCCACGGCTCTTCCCGAGTGCAGGCCCTTTCCCGCAAGGCGGGCCTCGCCGGCTATCGTTCTCTGCTTCAAGGTCAGTGGTCCTTTTATGGCTGCCGGGTTGCAGCGGCTCGATTATCTCAGTCCTCGTCCGAATCCAGCCGTCGCTCGATTTGCCTCACCCGACGGATCAATTCCGGGAGCTTCAAGAACGCCGCACTGGCCCGCATCGCCTCCGTGCGCGGACGCGCGGGATACCCGAACCATGTCTCGCCGGCCGGGATGTCGTGGCTGACGCCGGCTTGCGCGGCGACCCTGGCGCCATCCCCGATGTGTAGGTGGCCGACGATACCGACCTGTCCGGCCAAGGCGACGCCGTTGCCGATCGTCGTGCTACCGGCGATCCCAACTTGAGCGACGATGATGCAGCCTTTTCCGATGCTGACGTTGTGAGCGATGTGCACGAGGTTGTCGATCTTCGTGCCGGCTCCGACACGCGTCTCGCCCACTGAGCCGCGGTCGATACATACGTTGGCGCCGACTTCGACATCGTCTTCCAACACGCATCGTCCGACCTGTAGAACTTTCTTATGCCGATTCTCGTGCAGGACGTACCCGAAACCGTCGACGCCCACTCGGGTTCCGCTGTGCAGGATACAACGTGAGCCCACTTCGGTGTTGGCGTAGAGGCTCACCTGATCCTTCAGTTCGGTGCCCGCACCGAGGACACAATTCTCACCGATATAGCACAACGGCCCTACTTTCACCCCATCGTCCAGCTTGGCGCCTGTTTCCACAACCGAGTACGGGCCAATCGAGACGGCGGCCCCCAACTCGACGCCCGGCGCCACCCATGCGGTGGGCGCAATCTCTGCCTTGCGTTGGACTTGGGGATAGAGCAGCGATAACGCCTCCGCCAGCGCCAGATACGCATCGTCCACCCACAAAAGTGTCGTGTTCGGGGGCGCTTCGACATCGCCCACGTCACGACTGACGAGCACGGCGGCGGCGTCGGTCGCGGCAAGATAGGGGAGGTATTTTCGACGGGCAAGGAAACTAATATCCCCTTGCCCGGCCGTCTCCAACGTGGCGGCGCCCGTCACACTTCGCTTCGGGTCTCCAGCCAATTCGGCATCGAGATGCTCGGCCAATTGGCCGAGACTAAGGCTGATCGACATTCCTACTCCTTGAAGTCACCCCTGACGACACCGCCAGCCCCATAGAAAGAACGCCCACGGTACCCCCAAGGGCCGCGGGCGCCAATCGATCGTGGCCCCCTGCCAGAGGTTCTCAGTTCTGTGGGCTGCCCGGCGTCGGCTGAACTTGGTTCAAGCGTTCTAGGACCAGTCCGGTGATGTCGAGCGTCGTGTCCGCCGCGATTAAAGCGCCGGCCGCCACATCGAAGATCATCGTGTACTCGTACTCATCGCGGATCTGGGTCAGCGCCTGCGTGATCAGATCGTAGATTGGCTGCACCAGTTCCGCCTGACGTCTCTGTGCCACTTCCTGGAGATCGTTGACACGCTGCTGATACTCGAGTTGCTTCCGTGTGATCTCCTGCTGCCGTTCCTGACGCCTCTCCGGAGACAGCATGATCTGCTGTTGCTCGTAAGTGGTCATCATCTGTTGGAGCGAATCCGCCAGTGCCTGCACCTCGGTCCTCCAGCGGGCCATCTCGCGATCGAAGGTCTGCTGTGCCTCCGCCGCCCCAGGCGCCTGCGCTATGATCTCGTTGGAGTTGATGTAGGCGAGCTTCATGGCTGTACCTTGCGGCTCGCTGATTCCTCTGTACCCGAGCATTGCCAGCGCCGTGGCAACGACTACCGCACTCGCTCTGTAACGCACGCCTTTAGCTCCTTTTTCGCGACCGCCGGATCCGGCCTAGCCAACGCTCCCTAGCCGGGTACCGCCATACCGTTGTTCAATAGTCAATGAATCTAGAAGATTTGGCCAAATCTGAAATGCAGCCTCCACCCTGGGTTCGGGTTGCCGAATATGTCGCGGGCATCGAGGGCGTAGGCGTAGTCGAGTCCCAGAGGTCCTACGGGTGTGACGATGCTGACGCCCAGCCCGACGCCACGGTAGAGATCCGTTGGGTCGAAACCCGATGCTCGCGCCCAAACGTTACCCGCATCGTAGAAGGCGTTGACGTAGAAGGTGCCGCCGAGGTTCAGCCCGAGACTCGCGTAGAGCCCGAAGAACGACTCTCCGACCCGGTCCAGCCGACTGAAGCCCGGTGTCTCCCGCGGTATGTGCCCCTGAGGCGTTATCGTCAGCTCTTCGTATCCGCGCAACTGCGGCCCGTACTGCACTCCCCCCATCAGAAATCGCTCGAGATAGAACGGGTTGTTGCCGACGATCATCCCGCCTTTGAGTCCTAGACCCAGCGCCAAGTCGATCGGCGTCTTGCTGGGGTCGGAGCGCAGGCGGGCGATGGGTGTGTACCAGTCGCTCTCCAGACTCAGCTTCCTGTAGTTGCCGTCACCTCCGAGGAAGCCGCCCACCTGCTGCAGCGACACCATGTTGCGGCTCCCGGCCGTCGGAAACAGCGGGTGGTTTCGGGTGTCTCGCGTGAGGCGGATGTCGAACGAACTGCGTGTCCCCACGTTCAACAGCTGCCGCTGCTCTAGATCGAGGTCCTCTTCGTCGGAATCGTATTCGTCACGAAACAGACCGTACGTGAACGTTATCCGAGTCCAGCGAGCGCTGAAGAATGGCGTGCCGAAGCTGACGCTTCCGCCCGTCTGCCGGCGCCGCCCGAGACCGATGTAGCTGAACCTGTCACGCGAGCTGCGCAGAGTAATGCCGAACGAGTTGCGGGTTCCGAGTATCGACGGATCCGAATATCCCAACTCGATGTCATTCGTTCGGCTCCCGAAGACCCACCGAAAGCGTCCCGACTTGGCCTGGCCGAACAAGTTCGGTTGCTCGTAGCCGATAAACCCGGCCACGCCGGCCGCGGGGGACAGCGAAGCGCCGAAGTTGATGTTGCCGGTCTGCTTCTCCTTCACCTTGAAGGTGACATTGATGTTACCCTCATCGTTGGGTCTGATATCCAGGGCTTCATTCGGTGGCAGCGGCTCGAAGAAACCGAGCCCCTGAACGGTCTGGTAGCTGTTGACGATGCGCTCATCGCCATAGACGTCGCCGGGTAGTAATGTCAGCCGGTCTCGAATCACGCGCTCGTGCGTCGTCGTGTTTCCAGCGACGCTCACCAGGTTGACGTAGGCCTGCTCGTTTTCCTGGATCCGCCATTTCAGGCCCACCCGTGGCAGCCCGTCTTCTCCGTCCGGCAGACGTTCGACGATCGGCTCGATCTGCGCGTAGAGGAACCCTGAGTTCCTGTACAGCTGCTGGATCTGCTCGGTCGCTTCGCGCCAGGCGTGCGTGTCAAACACGGGATCGCCCTCGTCGGCGCCTCCCCCTCCGATCAGGGGCAGACGAGACAACAGCGAGCGACTAGTCGGGTTGAAGCGGACTTCCAGAACCGGCGTCGGGAAGTGCTTGTTTCCTTCGATGGAAAAGTCGGCGATCTTGTACTGTCGACCTTCCGACACGCGGATTAACAGCTTCGTCTTGCCGCTTTCGGGATCCACGATCATTGTGTCGCCGAGGACCCGGAAATCGAGGAAGCCGCGTGAACCGTAGAACTCGACGAGGCCGAACTCTATGTCTTGCTCATACTCGTCCTCGCGGAATTCGCCCGCCTGCCACCACCAGAAGCCTTCCGGTTTGACCTGCATCGAGCCGATCAACTCGGCTTCCCGAACCTGCTCAACACCTTCGAACTCAACGCTGGCCACGACGAGGCGGCGTCCTTCATTCACATTGAAGATGAAGCGGTACTCGCCTGGCCGGTCGGTGGGGACGAGTGATGTATCGATCTGGGCACGCACGTAGCCCTTCTTCGATAGTTCGGAGCGGATTCGCAGCTGCGCCTCGTGCACCCGCGCCGGATTGAGGGGCTCGTTGGCTGTGAGCCCAACCGTGTCACGGATCGAACCGGCGCTGATGTGCTCGAGTCCCTCGAAGCGATAGCCCAGGATCAGCGGGCGTTCGATGACCTCGACCAGCAGCGTCATCCCACCGCTCTGGTTGTCGATCGCGTAAACCCGGATGTCATCGTAGTGTGCGGTCGCGTAGAGGCGTTGCACCGCGCGCTGGATATGCCGACCGGTCACGACGTCACCGGGCCGGATGCCGAGGTCAGCGAGGACGACCGGCGTGGCCTGGCGGACGTTGCCGGTTACCTGGAT
>JASFMO010000218.1:0-6149 GCA_050117535.1 Gemmatimonadales bacterium
TCCGGGCCGATAGCAGGAAGCAGATCATAGACGGTCAGGTCGCGTCGGACTCGCAGGGTTGGCCGTGGTGATCGCCGAACGCGCGGCGCAGCCTTCGCGCCTTCGACATCGGCGTTGCCGATGCCGAGCACGATGTCTCCGAGCTCAGTCGTGCAGCATGCGCTCCGGTGGATCGACCGAAACGGCAAAGACCCACGTCAAGCACATCTACCAGAAGTTGGGCGTGCGCGGGCGGCGCGGGGCGGTCGATAAAGCCCGCGACCTGGGCCTACTGGATCCTCAAAGCACGCTGCGGGGTTCTCTCCCGAATTCCTGATTATTCGCCCGCCAACCCAGATCCCCCGTCACGGGGGATAGCCAAGATCCCCCTCTAATAGGGATTCGCATTTCGTCGCGGACCCGCATTTTGGCGGCGTACCGAGTCAACCAGTGCTCGTGCACGAGCTCAAAGCGCCTTCCAAAAGGGGGTCCGCCAGAGCCTATCGCCCAGCACTGCTGGTTGCAGAAAGGAGGATTCCTGTGAGAGTAAGGAATTGGTGGCGGGCCCCTCTCGCCCTCTCGGGCAAGGTGGCAGTCTTGGGGCTGTCCGCCGTCTGCCTGTTGCTGGCACCCGCCGAGTCGAGGGGACAGGAAGCCCATTACTGGACGTCACAGTTCGGTCCGCGGGCCTCGCTGCTCAGCGGCGCGGTGATCGGCAGCGTTGCCGACATCAGCGGTACGTTCTACAACCCGGGCTCTCTTGGGCTCGCGGAGAGCCTGCCGTTTGCCCTCAGCACCGATGTCTACGAGTACGAAGAATTTCGTCTCGAAGACGGGGCCGGGCGCGGGGTCGACCTCGGCCAGACCCGCTCGGGCTTGCGACCCTCTCTGATAGCGGGAACCATCACCAGCAAGCTGTTCGGCGGGGACGTGCTCGCCTACTCGGCCCTGACGCGGACCCGGGCCGCTTCCGACGTCAACGCGGAGATCATTGCGTCCGGTGCCGATGTGCCGGCCGAGCTGGATCTGCGAGACGTGGTGGGGGTGGCCCGCGTCGACGGCGAGTTCAGCGACTTCTGGCTCGGCCTCACCTACTCGCACGCGTTCGGCTCGCATTTCGGGTTGGGAGTGACCGGGTACGCTGCCCATCGAACCCAGCGCCGGCGGCGCGAGGGGGTCTCGGAGGCGATCGGGACGGACGGGTTGCCCAGGGTGAACATCGACATGAGTGGAGGCAACTACTCGGCCCTGCGTACGCTGGCCAAGATCGGCGGCTATTTCAGCAGCGGACCGGTCAGTCTCGGCCTGACGGTGACGACCCCCAGCCTGCACATCAGCGGTTCGGGCGAGTTCGGGGTGAACGACGCGATCTTCAATTCGGACACGACCGTCCTGCTGGCGACCGTGCAGACGGACCTTTCCGCCGAGTACAAGTCGCCCCTCTCGGTCGGCTTTGGGCTGGGCTGGCAGATCGGCAAGGCGCGGCTGAACGCCAGCGGCGAATGGTTCGACAAGATCGATCCGTACGTGGTGATGCAGGGGGAGGAGTTCGTGCAGCAGGAGCCCCAGCAGGTGCAGAGCTTCGATGTGGTCCAGGCCATGGACGAGGTGCTCAACTGGGGCGTCGGCTTGGAGTACGCGTTCAAGCCGTCGGTCGTCGGATACGGTTCGTTCGCCACCGACCGCACCGGGTTGACGGACGACATCGAGCGTGCGGACCTCTCGCTCGGGAATGTAAACCTCTACTCCGCCTTTCTGGGAGCTGACTTCGTGGTCAAGACCGCTCGCCTGACGGTGGGCGCCGGCTACGGATGGGGCAGCCAGCCGGCGCCGCTGATCACGGACGTGCTGGGCGGGGCGGAGGAAGGCTTCGAAGCGAAATATGTGTACAGTCGCTTCCGCGTTCTGTTCGGCTTCGAGCTGGGCGTGGACTGATGGGAGACTCCCCGGTGTCGGATCGAACCGGGCCAAGGAGCGGAAGATGAGTACGAAAAGTGGGAAACTCTGTGTCACCTTGATGGCCTGCCTGATCATGGCCCTGCCGGCCGGCGCGCAGGAGGCGGTGTCTCCCGACGCGGGCGGAAAGATCGTCTCGCTCGGCCAGCCGCTCTCGCTCAAGCCATACGGGGGCCTGTCGCTCGGGGGGTACTTCGAGGACCAGGCTTCGGAGTTCACCGCCTACCTGAACGCGGGGATTCAGAAGGACCTGCTGAGTCCCATCGCCGCCGTGGCGGCCCTACAGTTGGAAGCATACGGTGGGATGCGCGGTAGCCAGGTGGACGGCGGAGCACGCGGCCTGTTTGCAATGCCGGCCCTGTGGCTCGCGGCAGGCGTCGACTGGAACTTCCGCGACGGCAGCCTGCCTTTCCTGCTGCGCCTCTCGATCCCATTCAAGCGCGGCGGGTTCCTGGTGCGCGGCGGCCAGGTGAAGGTCGACTGGATGCCGGCGCGCGGGAACTCGTTCAACGTCGGGCTCAACTTCCCGGTGGGGCAGAAGTGGGCCGGCAAGACGCGACCGAACAGCATGTCGTACCCCGTATCGCCCGACCGGCCGGATCTCGACCCCATCGAGGTCTCCCAGCCGGCGCTGGAGCCGGTATTGGCCAACGTGCGGGAGACCTCCGACTGGGTGAACCGGCTGACGGTCCCGTACTACGATCAGACCGGCCGGCGGCGCGACCAGGCCGTCGCCTCGTTCACCGACGAGGTGCGGGGGATCCACACGCGGCTCGCGTCAACGCATCCGCTTTACGGGGGCACGCACACCGCGGCCGCGGAGATCGCGATGTACCACGCCGAGGTCGCCCGGGCCTTCTCGATCGCCATCTCGGGCGACGCGCTACCGCTCGGTATGGCCACACCCGCGGGTGAAAAGGTCGCGGCGATGGCGCGGGCGGTTCTGCTGGAGGAGGTCCTGCTCCCGTATGACCGCCTGCTGGGCGTGAGGAAGAAGAAGGACAGCACGAAGGATCTGGCCTACACGGCCATGCAGGTCTTCACCGAGCAAGTGGAAGCGAGCGGCCTCGTGCCACCGGATCGCAGGGTTGCCGTGCAGTACGTCTACCAGACCGTGCTCGACGAAGTCGAAGCGGCGCGCGCCCAGTCGAAGAAGTGGTGGGGTGACGATCGATTGGTGTGGCTTCCGCTGCAGTACGGCCTGCTTCCGGACGAGCACGATACGCAGGCCGAGCTCGACGCGATCATCGAGCGGGCTACCGGTCACGAGTTCACGGGCGGGAACCGCGCCTCCTACGCCATGGGCCTCCAGTTCCAGTGGGAGGTGTCCAAGGGGATCGAGCGGGCCGAAGACTATCATGTCCTGTGGATTCACGACTACCGGGGCGTGAACAAGCAGGGCGAGCCGGACCTCATCGCCTTCTACATGACGCGGGTCTACCTGCGCACCCTGGCCCGTCGCGTGCGCGCCTACGACGAAGTGGGTCGCATCCCGACGTACTTCATCTTCATGGACCAGCACTACTACGAGATCAACAAGGCGCGCCGCTGGATGAACCTGCTCGAGAATCCGCTGGGAGACTTGCCGGAGCTGAAGGGCTTCGAGTGGATGGTCGACTCGCTGGCGGTGGACCAGGCGGATCTCCGTGAGGCGGTGCAGAACTCGCCGCGGTTGCAGGCGGACGCCGAACGCTACGGCGCCGACTGGCTGAAGAACCGGATCAAGGTGCAGGTGAACATCACCAACCCGGCTGACATCTCGTACTGGGCCAACTCGTACTTCCCGCTCAGGGGCTGGCCGGACAACGCCATCCGCGACCACCGCAAGATCGCCTTCTACGACATCACCGAGGAGGACCCGTACAAGGGCGCCGCGACCTTCAGCGGCATGGGGGTGGGCGAGCACTATGTCGGCCCCAATTGGGAGGATCGGGCCCTGGTGATTAGCGGCCCCGCGGCCCTCGAGGTGAAGAACCAGGCGCGTGCCTTGCTCAAGAGTCAGGGCTTCAGCGACCAACAGATGCCCGAACCGCTGAGGGCGAAACCTTTCGCGCCGGACTACGAGGAGAAAGTGGAAGAAGTCCGGACGCTCCTTGAAGGCGGCGCCCGGGCGATCCAGCTCCACGATGGCACCGGCTACATGATGAAGCCGATCAACGTGCTGAAGGCAATTCTCTACACGCTGATGCCGCCGGGATCTGTGATCATCGATCCGGATTCGCTGTTCCACAACCCGCTCTGGGCCTCGATGCTGACGGGAAGCTGCCTGCGAGGCGTGCGCGTCATCATCATCCACCCGTCACAGAAGAACGCCCCGGGGCAGTCGTTCATGACCCTGTCGCGGGCCAGCGAGATGTTCGAGCGCCTCATCATCGCGCAACGCGAGCTGGCCGCCGAGCTGGAAGCGGCAGGAGGGCTACTCAAGGCGGGGCTCTACAATATAGACGTGGACGTCGGGAACCTGCCAGCGCAGGCCCAAGCCATCATCGACGGGTTCCGCTCGACGCCCTGGCTGCACGAACTGCTGCCCGTCGGGCCCGAGCTGATGTCGGTGTTCGAGGACATGGAGCAGATCGCGGCGGAAGCCACAGGTGGGCGGACGGTCGAGTACCTGTCCGACGAGCTGGGTGGCATACGCCGGCCCATGCTGCACTTCAAGACCAACTTCTTCATGACCGGCGAGGTGCTGGACATCTTCCTGGGTTCGGCGGAGTTCGCCGCTTTCGCCCGCGAGTTCGCGGTTCAGCGGGCGTTGGACCAGGTCGCCCGCTCGGAGTTCCGGGACGTGCGCGAGCTGAACCTGGCGCTGGGGCAGCAGTTCCTCGACATGCTTCGCGACATGCGCGAGGCCTACGGGCCGGAGGTGGTGACACGGGCCGCCGGCTACTTCATCGTCGGTTCCTCGAACCAGGATTACCGGTCGATGATGATGGACGGCGAGGCGGCGGTGGCGCTGTCGGGTCGGGCCACGATGAACGGCTTCTTCGATACGATCGGTATCGCCGGTGTGGCAACCTACCTCGAATCGGTGGAGGAGCTGAATCAGCATCTTCCGTACATCACCGGCATGAAGTGGAAGATTAGCCGCTGGATCAAGGTCGCACTGTAAACGGAGGGGGTCGCGGCATGCGATACAAAACTGCCTTGCTGGCTATTGCCTGTTCGATCGCGCTGGCTCCCGCCGGTGCGGCCGCCCAACAGATCACGCTGGGCGTGAAGGGCGGATTGAATTCTGCCAACCTGAGCGTGGACGCCCCGGAGGATCCGGACACCGACTTCGACAGCCAGACGGACTTTCTCGCCGGGGCGTTCGCCCAGTTCGGGTTCGGCAGCGTCTTCGCCATCCAGCCCGAGGTGCACTACTCGCAGCGCGGGGCCAAGTCGCGGGATACCGACCCCGCGGTCAAACTCAACCTCGACTACATCGATGTCCCACTGCTGCTCATGGCCCGGCTGGGGTCGCGGGAGAGCCCATTGTACCCGATCCTCTACGCCGGGCCGTCCGTCGCCTTCGAGACGCGCTGCAACGTGAGCGGCGAGGTGGACGGGACGGACGTGAGCTTCGACTGTAGCGATCCTCAGCTCGAAGGCGCATTCCAGACGACGAAGACCAGCTTCGGGCTCGTATTCGGGGGCGGCTTTGAAATCCTTTACAGCCGGCTGACGGTTCAGCTGGATGCCCGCTACAACCTGGGGCTCACGAACCTGAACGATGCGGACGATGCCGCGCAGGTCAGCGTGAAGAACCGGACCTGGTCGTTCATGCTGGGGCTCGGCATACCGGTCGGGTGAGGGGGGGAGCCGGGTCGCTAGAACCAACTCCGGCCGGCGGTCCCCCCGGCTAAGCACCAGCCGTTCTACCAGCGGTCGATGGCGATCCCGGCATCCCCTGTATGGTCTCCGGGGCCGGGCCCTGCTTCGTGCATCCAGGCTAGTTGCCTCTCAAACCGCCTGCAGTCTATCTTCAACGTCCTTTTGCCAGCTGTTCGACACCCGAGGCGTTCGCGTTGGCCGATAGCCCGGACACCGACTCGGCAATACCCGGTCTTGCCAGGCGGTGGGGCTGGCACGTGTGGACCGTACGGAGCACATGAGCAGTCAGAGCCTGCTGATTCGCACCAAGCTGCACCGGCCGCCGGTGCCTCGGGATTTCGTGCGACGCCCACGACTGGAGGCCGATCTCGATACCTACCGCTCGCGTCCGCTGACGTTGG
>JASFMO010000219.1:0-6098 GCA_050117535.1 Gemmatimonadales bacterium
CTCGCAGCTGGATGACGGGTTGAAGGCGCTACTGAGCCCGGCACCGGGTGAGATCAGTCCAGCCTCACTGATGTCGGTCAGAATTGGCAAGGGCTTCTGGGACGTGCGTGTCACCCCAGCCTCGGATGGGATGATCGCCATACACTGCGTGCCGTCATCCGGGGACGCCGCGGGTTGGCCGGAACTGGTCGCTGACTCGGCCGACGCTATCTGGGCCGTGGACGCCAACGATCGAATCGTCGCCTGGAACCGGGCAGCCGAGGAGCTGTTCGGGTACTCGGCGGACGAGATCGTGGGCGAACCGGTACGGCGTCTGATCCCAAAGGACCTGATTGCGGAGCGTGAACCGGAGCGCTTGCGCAAGGCCTTGAAGGAGCTGGGATCGGTGCGCGACTACCAGACCCGCCGGCTGAAGAAGGACGGAACCGAGGTCGACGTCAGCCTCACCAGCACCTTGGCCCGCAATGGCGCGTCCAATAGCCTGGCGGCGTCGACCATCGTCCGCGACCTGTCGCAGCGCCGTCAGGTGGAGCGGCAGGTCATCGAGTCAGAGAAGTTGGTGACGCTGGGTCAGTTGGCGGCCAGTGTGGCTCAGGAGATCGGAGCGCCGCTGACGACGATCGGCATAGTCCTGGAAGGCCTGCGAAAGTCGCGCGGCGGTGACAGCGATGCCGAGCGACAGTTGGCGACCGCCGCCGAGCAACTCAACCGGATCGCCAGATTGACTCACGGCCTGGTAGAGCTGGCCAAGCCCGGAGAATTGAATCTCGAGCTGGTGGACGTTCGGGACGTCGTCGACCGCGTTCTCGAGCTGCTCGGGGCGTCGCTCAAGCGGGCCAATGTGCAGGCTGAAGTCGAGGTGGAGGCGCATTTGCCCGGCGTGCTCGCGGACGCCGGACAACTGCAGCAGGTTTTTCTCAACCTGCTGATGAACGCGCAGCGCGCTCTGCTCTCAAAAGGGGGCGGCGTTGTCCGTATACAAGCTCGGCTCACTCGCGGCCTGCCGGTCACGGGCCATCCCCTGCGCCAGGTCATCAAAGTCGACGTCGCCGACGACGGACCCGGTATCGAACCGACGGACCTGCACTACGTGTTCGCGCCGTTCTTCTCACGTTCGGGGGGATCGGGGCTCGGTTTGGCGTTGGCCAAGCAGATCATCCACGCGCACGGCGGCACCATCGAGGCCGCGTCGGCACGTGGAATCGGAGCGACCTTCACAATCCTACTACCGGTGGAATCTGATGCGTGACGAGGCGGGGACAGTCGAGGCAACGGCCAAGGTACTGGTCATCGAGGACGACGAAGTCCTCAGACAACTCCTGATCGACGTTCTCAGCGATCAGGACTACGAGGTCGAAGCCGCCGAGACCGGCGAGGAGGGGCTGCACGCCATGGAGCAGGACGTCTTCGACATCGTCCTGCTCGATATCAATCTGCCGGGGATGGACGGCATGGATGTGCTCCGACTCGTGCCGGCGCGGCAGCCCGACGCCCAGGTGGTCATGATGACGGCGTTCGGCACCGTCGATACCGCCGTCGAGGCGATGAAGCAGGGCGCCTTCGACTACATCAACAAGCCGTTCAGCACCGACGAGCTGCTACTCACGATCAACCGCGCTCTGGAAGAACAGGATCTCCGGCGCGAGGTGGCACGACTGCGGCAGAAGGCCCGGGGAGTCGGCGGTGACATCCAGATCGTCGGCAAGAGCGCCGCGATTCAGCGCGTCATCGACCTTATCGCCCGCGTCGCACCCAGCCGCGCCACCGTGCTCATTACGGGTGACACGGGAACCGGCAAGGAACTCGTCGCCCGGGCTATCCACTCCGCCAGTAACCGCGCCAGCAAGCCGTTCATGCCCATCAACTGCGCCGCTATTCCCGACAACCTGCTCGAGTCCGAGCTGTTCGGGCACATGAAGGGTGCCTTCACCGGCGCGATACAGAACAAGAAGGGCCTCTTCGAGGAAGCCTCAGGCGGTTCCGTCTTCCTGGACGAGATCAGCACCATGTCCATGTCCCTGCAGCCAAAGCTGCTTCGCGTCCTCCAGGAGTACGTGATCATGCGCGTCGGTGGCCGTCAGCCGATCCCCGTGAACATTCGGCTCATCGCGGCGACCAACGTCGACCTCAAGAAACGGGTCGCCTCGGGCGAGTATCGGGAAGACCTCTTCTATCGACTCAACGTCTTTCCTATCGAGGTGCCGTCGCTACGCGACCGGAAGGAAGACATCCCACTGCTGTCCAACTTCTTCCTGCAGAAGTACTCCGAGCTCTACTCGATCGATGCCCCGAAGCTGCCCGCCCGGACCCTCGACCGCATGATGTCCCACGAATGGCCGGGTAACGTCCGCGAGCTGGAGAACTTCATCGAGCGTGCCGTCGTCCTCCACGCGAGCGGCGGCAGCGGAACTGTCGGCTTCGAGCTCCCCGCCGACGCGACCGAGGACGACGACGGCGGCGCCAGCATCCTCGACGAGGCCCAGCGCAAGCGCTGGACGTTTGAGGATCTAGAGCGAGAGTATATCTTCCGGGTACTGGAGAGCGTACGGTGGAAGAAGACCGAGGCGGCTGAGATCCTCGGGATCGACCGGCGCACGCTATATCGCAAACTCAAGAGATACGAGGATGAGGGCTCCCGAAGCTCGGAATGAACTACTCTACTCCTTCGCGTGAAGACAGACTCCGCGCTCTAGTCGACGTCGGTCGCGCCATCAGTGCCTCGCTCGCGCACGAGGATATCCTAGCTCAAATTTGCTCGCACGCCGCCCGACTGCTCAATACCGAGTCGGCCGTGATGACGGAACGCCAGGAGCCCTGCGACGACACCTCGAGCCCCTGCCTGAAGGTGGTGGCCACCAGCCCCGACGCCAGCATCAGCCTCGGAGAGAGCCTCTCGATGGAGGGGAGCCTCAACGGCCGCGCCATCACACAGAGGCAAACGATATTCGTCAACGACGTCATGGGCGACGCTCGCGCCGACACCGGAATGGCCTCGAAGTTGGGTGTGCGCCAAGAGGTCATATCCCCGCTCATCTACGGCGATACCCCCCTCGGCACGATCTTCGCCTTCAATGCACGTGACGGACGCCCCTTCGATGAAAGCGACGCCGAAATCCTAGAGGCGTTCGCAGCCCAAGCCGCCATCGCGCTGCACAACGCGCACATCTTCGAGACCGAGGAGAAGCGTCTGAAGGAGTTGACGGCCTTGCGAGCGGCCCAGGACGACAACCTGCAACGCCTCCAGGCACTGATCCGAGCCGGCATGGCCCTCAACAGTCGTCTTTCGCTTGACGATGTTCTGCAGACCGTTGTCGATTCGGCCCGCGAAGTCATCAAAGCGCGATACGCAGCCTTGGGAGTACTAGACAGCTCCGGTGAGACACTGGAGCGCTTCCTCACCTCGGGGATCGATCCCGAAACGGTGGACAGAATCGGACACTGGCCGACGGGCGGCGGGACCCTTGGCATCATGCTGCGCGATGCGCAGACGATCCGCATCCGCAACCTGCAGGATCACCCCGAATTCGCCGGCTTTCCCGAGGGCCATCCGGGCATGCGCTCCCTCCTCGGCGTCCCCATCCACATCGGCACCCGGGTCTTCGGCAACCTATATCTGACCGACAAGATCGGTGCTGACGAGTTCACCACCGAGGACGAGGAGCTGGCCGAGCTACTCGCGGCACAAGCCGCCGTCGCCGTGGACAACGCGCACCTCGCCGAACAGCGCAGTCAGTTCCTCGCCATCGTCAACCATGAGATCAAGAACGCCGCCGCCGGCGTCCTGGGCTGGACCGACAGGCTTCGAAAGCTGACCGACGACGAGGACGGCCGCATCCACGAGGCCGCCGGGTACGCCTTCGACGGCGCGCAACAGTTGCACCGGCTCGTCGTGGATCTCCTCGATCTCAGCCGCATCGACGCCCGCCAACTCGAACTCGACATCCGAGGCGCCGATCTGCGGGCGTTGATTCGTGAGGTCCTGGCCACCGTCCGCCCAACCGCCGAGCGCCAGGAGATCGAGCTCCGCGTTTCGGGCCTCGATGATCGCACGATCGTGCAGACCGACGCGACGCGGGTGCGCCAGATCCTGCTCAACCTCCTCTCCAACGCCATCAAGTTCACCCGCCGCGGTGGACGAGTCGATCTCACGCTGGCTCCCAGTCAGGGCGGCTGGTCGATAACCGTTCGCGATACCGGACCCGGAGTCGATCCGACCATCCGCGAGCGCATCTTCGAGGCTTACCGCCTCGGAACCACGCGCACTCCCAAGAGCGGCGCAGGATTGGGGCTCGCCATCTCACGGGAGCTCGCCCGTCTCCTCGGTGGCGAGTTGGCCTACAAGGACGAGGAGGGGCCCGGCGCCTGCTTCCAGATCTGGCTGCCCGCCAAACCGAGGAACCCTTCGGCCCCGAGCATCGGCCGCCGATAGCGCCCGCGGTCTGGGGCAATTCCGTGCACACACTCGACATGTCGGGGCAGTATGTCCCCACGCGCCGTCGCCGATCCAGTCTGTCGATACGCCTAAACCGCTATATGACAACAATTTAGAGTAAGCACCCCAGGCGGCACGATTCGTCCATAGCAACCCTTTGAATGGCCCCAGCCAGTCGGGAGTCCTAGAGAATACCTTCACAAGAGGACCCAGACGCAGACGGTGATCAAGCGAGCCATATTCGTCTTGACCAGCCCGGAGGCTGGCGAGCAGTTCCTCCGTGTGCTGCCCGACCTGCGCGACATCGGACTCGCCGAGGCGACGCTGCTACACCTCGTATCCGCGCAACCCGGGCCGGTCGAGCCGATGCCGGAATTGGCGAATTGGGTGCGCCACTTCGAGGCGGCGATCCCGAAAGTCGAACTCGCTTTGAAACGCGGCGATCCGGTGAGGTGGATCTACGAGTTGGCGCGCGTCCGGCACGTTGACATCGTGGTCGTGTCGGGAATCCCGAACGGTACCGACTGGGACTTCGAGCGTGTCTCGTCTCCCCTGCGCACATTGGGAACCCCAATCCTCTACCTGCCCGACGAGGAGATCGAAGGCTCGCTGGGCGAGAAGGTCCTCGTGGCGGTCCGATCACCCGACACGCTCGAGACCGCCGTACCCGCACTGAAGGAGTGGTTCGGGCGTGTCCCGCTTAGCGCGGTGCGCGTCGCCCAAACGGATGAGAACGGTAACGTCTTACAAAACGACGGGGTGAGCCTCGAGACCGTGGTCGAGGTCGATGACATTGCCAGCACCCTGCTCCGGCAAGCGGACGAATGTGGTGCCACGCTGCTGACCATCCTCGCCGACGAGAACTCCGCCGCCGACGACTCGTCGCGGGGGACCCCCGTCGTCAAACCCTTGATCGAGAACACCAACCGCCCCGTCCTCATCTGGCCCACCCGCTAACTCTCTCTCTACTCCCTTCGCACCCCCCGAGGGCCTCTTTCTATTTCCACTTCCTTTTCTTTTTCTCCTAATCGTGATTCTGATCGTGGTCGTCATCGTGATCGTAATCGAAAAGGCCGGCCACGTCTCCGCAGCCGGCCCAATCTGTCACGAACCTCGAAGCGGCAGCGCCCGCAACAGCGCCCCACTTCGCTCGCCAAGTCTCGCGGACTAGAACACCGGGATTCCCCGCGAACCGAAGCGCGGCATCGCCAAGTGTTCGGCGATCGGAATCGCGTACGCCGCCACGATCAGGATGATCGCGATGCCCAGCCAGAGACCGAACCTGTCCAGGATGCGGACCTTCTCGCCGGGCTCCTCCAGCGCCTCCGCGAACTCGATAGTGCCCAGACCGGTCTTTCGACCGGCCAACCCGGTGCCAAACATCACGAGTATGAAGAACAGCGCGCTGATGAAGAGGAACACCCCACCCAGCGCCGAGATGCCTGTCCCCGCCACCCACTGGCGCGCGATCTCGCTGCCACCGTATTCGAATTGGTAGATCCGCCTTGGCATGCCGGCCAATCCTGTCAGGTGGTTGGCAACCGAGAACAGCAGCATCCCCATGAACCAGAGGTACGGCTGGACCCGCGCCAGCAGCGACAGCTCCAGCTGGCGACCCAGCAACTTCGGCATCATGTAGTAGGCGATACCCATAAACGATAGCGCC
>JASFMO010000220.1:0-6075 GCA_050117535.1 Gemmatimonadales bacterium
CAGTGCTCGCTCAAACTCCTGGCCTTTGTACAGCGCATTGCCCTCGTTGAAGCGAATCACCGGTGAATTCGGAGCCGCCCGCAGCGCATCGAGGTACTTCTCCAGAGCCTCGTCGTAGCGCCCCTGTTCATACAGGGCGTTCCCCTCGCTGACCTCGGCCCGCCCCTTCTGTGCCAACGCCACAGTCGGCCGTGCAGCCATCACTAACCAAGCCAGAGCCACCAGGACGAGCCACGCTCCTCGGAGCCCCAGCGAGCGACTCACATCGAACACGGGCCTCACTGGAATCTTCCCCTCCATTCGGCGGCGGGTCGCCTACGTTCCGATATCAGGATCTCGGCTAGCAGTAAGGCCAGCGCCAGTCCGAGGAAGATCTGGTATTGCTCCTCGTACTGCGTCAGCTGCTGCGCCTCGATCTCTCGACCCTCCATTCCGGCGATCTCGTCCGCCAACGCGTACAACTCGGTGCCTCGAGCCGTAACGCGCATGTAGCCGCCGCCGGTCTCGTCGGCGATGCGCCGAAGCGTCGCTTCTTCCAGCCTCGTCGTCACCACATTACCCTCGGCGTCGCGCTTGAAGCCGCGGCGTCGGCCACGCTCGTCAAAGTCCGGGATCGGGACGCCGTCCGGCGAGCCGATCCCCACCGCATGAATCCTGATGCCCGACTGGGTCGCGCGGGCCACCGCCTCATCGATCGCGCCCTCGTGGTCCTCGCCGTCGGTGATCACGATCAGCACGCGGTGCTGGCGATCCCTTTCGTCGAACGCGCCCAGTGACACGTCGAGCGCGGCGCCGAGATTCGTGCCCTGTATCGGCACGAGGCCCGGCTCCATGGCATTCAAGAACAGCCGCGCCGCCGCGTAGTCCACCGTTAGCGGACTCTGCACGAACGCGTCACCGGCGAAGGCCACCAACCCGATCCGATCGCCCTCGAGCCTGTCGATCAAACGCGCCACGGCCAGCTTCGCTCGCTCCAATCGGTTGGGTGCGATGTCCTCCGCCAGCATCGAGTTCGAGACATCGAGCGCCACGATGATGTCCTGGCCTTCGCGCCTCACCGTCTCGACCCGCGTGCCGAACTGTGGCCGGGCCAGGGCTAAGACCAGGAGCAGCACGGCGACCAGTTGCAATACCCGCTTGGCGATCAGTCCTCGCCGGCTGACCGTCGCCGCGAGTTTCCGGACCAGATCGGTCTCACCAAACCGCTGCAGGGCCTTCCGCCTCTGGCGCAGCGCGAACCAGAGGAATGCCGCAAGCAGCGGAATCAACAGCAGTGCGAATAGTGCCTCAGTCAACCCAAAGCGGAACATCGGCCTTTATACTCCCGCGCTTTCTCTCAAGGCAGCTTCCTCAGCACCGTATTCGCCAATCCGATCTCCAGCACGATCAACACGAGACCGAAGATCAGCGGGTAATGGAACAGTTCGCCGTAACGGGTGAAATGTTGAACCTCGATCTCGGTTGTCTCAAGCTCATCGATCTCTCGATAGATGTTCTCCAGACTCTCTCGATCCGTTGCGCGGTAGTAGCGGCCGCCGGTCAACTCGGCGACTTCGTGTAACACCTCTTCGTCTATATTCACACGCATCTGCACATAGCGGCGCCCAAAATACGGGTCGTCCACCGGAACGCGGGCCGTGCCACGGCGACCCGCACCGATCGCGTACACCTTCACACCCAACGCCTGGGCCATCTGTGCCGCCGTGGTGGGATCGATCTCACCGCGGTTGTTTCGACCGTCGGTCAACAACACGACCACCTTCGACTCGGCCTCGCTCTCCTGCAGACGCTTGACCGCCGTGGCGAGTCCCATGCCGACCGCCGTGCCGTCCTCGATCATCCCCACCTCCAGCTCCGAGATGAGGTTGACAACGACATTGTGATCCAGCGTCAGCGGCGCCTGCGTGAACGCCTCGGCGGCGAACGCCACAACCCCGATCCGGTCGTTGCGGCGACCCGCGACGAAATCGGCCGCCACTTGTTTCGCGGCCTCGATACGGTTCGGCTCCAAGTCCTCCGCCAGCATCGAGCTCGACAGATCCAAGCCGAGCACGATGTCGATCCCCTCCGTCCGGACGGTTTCGCCGGTCACACCAGTCTGTGGCCGTGCGAAGGCCACGATCAGCGCCGCCAGCGCCAGCAATCGCAAGCCGAACAGCACGTGGCGGTACCGGCCCGCTCGGCCCGGATCGGACCGCTTTAGAGCTCTGACATCCGAGTAGCGTATCGTGCCGCCCTTACGGCTCCGGCGCGCCACGTACCAGTACACGAGGATCGGCAGCGCCAGCAACAGCAGCAGATAGTACGGATCGGCTAACCGGTAGATCATTGGGCCACGGCCCCGCTCTCCGGCGAGGTCGCCTCCGCTTGCACCCCAACGCCCGCATGCTGGTTCGGCGGCTCCACGCAGGCCCGCTTGGTCGCATCGATCAGACGCCGTGCCGCTGGAACGATAGCGCGGCAGGCCACTGGATCCGGTACCAGCTTCGCAAACTTCACAAGATCACACTCATCGAAGAACCACTCGAACTCCTGCCGCGTCTCGGTCGTCAGCTCGACCCGCTCCAGGCCGTCCATCACCTCGTACGTCGCCATCTCCATCGCTTCGACGCCATACCGCCCCTCGATGTACGTGCGGATGATGTCGGACACTTCGATGTAGTGGGTCTTGATCTCGCCCCTATCCAAGTGACCCGCCTGCTCCAAGCGGTCAAGCGCTTCGTAGGCCAATTCATGCGGCGGACGCGCCGGCTTCTGAGATACCTGCACTGTGACTGGCTGTCGACTCGCCCGGTATCGCCGGAACAGCCAGTAGATGGCGGCCAGCCCGGCCGCGCCCACCGCCCATGGCCACAGCAACAGCCAATTGCGCGGTATGGACAACGGGTCTTTGATCTCGCGGATGTCGCCGGATTCATCCCTCCCCACGCTCGCCACCGATACCGACAGCGCCCGCGTGGACAGGTCGGACGCCGAGGTGCTGTCGGGCCCGACCACCCGGACGGCGAAGCTCGGAATCTCCAGTTCACCCAGCTGGAAGGCGGTCAGCGTGAGGCGTGCGCCCGACCAGAGTCGCCCGTTCAGCCGCTCTGGCTCTTGCACCGTCGCGCCCAGCACCTCGAACGGGCCGAGATCTAGCGAATCCGGCCAGATCACCGTCGTCCCCGCGTCGTGCTCCACCGTGACGGTCAGGTACACCCGATCCCCGAGGGTGATGGCGGTCGTGTCGACTTCGGTCCGCACGACCGGCGGCTGGCCCTGGGTCACGGCTCCCAAGTCGGCGGCGGCCGACCGCTCCGCCTCGGCCATCCCCATCCCCATCGCCATCGTGATCACCATCGTCATCGTCATTTTTCGACGACGACGCCCACCGCAACCATTCGCCCCCAGCGCCGTGCTCACCGGAACCGCCTCGCCCGCTCACGGAAGAACTGCATCAGGGGCTCCACGTACGGCTCCCCCGTCTGTACCTCGATGACATCGACCTTCGTCTTCCGGAACGTCTCCTCCAGCAAGTGTCGCGCCCGCTCGGCATTGGCCCGAAACGCCACCCGGAATCGCCTGTCCGATGTGTTCACCAAAACGTGATCGCCCGACTCCGCGTCCTCGAACTCGACATATCCGACCGGGGGCAGGTCCAGCTCGCGCCGGTCCATCATACGAACCGCGATCACATCGTGACGGCGGCCCGCCACCGAAAGCCCCTTCTCGAACCCCTCCGACAAGAAGTCGGACACGAGGAATACCACGGCCCGGCGCCGCACGACGTGCGTCAGGTACTCCAGGGCCGCCGCGATATCGGTCCCCCGTCCTTCCGGTTCGAAGTAAAGCAGCTCGCGTAGCACGCGCAGCACATGCTGGCGGCCTTTGCGAGGCGGCACGAACTTCTCGATCCGATCGCTGAAGATGATCAGCCCGACCTTGTCATTGTTCTTGATGGCGCTGAAGGCAAGCACGGCGCACAACTCGACGGCGATCTCGCCTTTCATGCGCTCGATCGTACCGAACTCGCCTGAGGCGCTGACGTCGACCACAAGCATGACCGTCAGCTCGCGCTCCTCTTCGAAAACCTTCACAAACGGCGAGCCGGTTCGCGCCGTAACGTTCCAGTCGATGGCGCGGATATCGTCTCCGTACTGATATTCCCGGACCTCGGCGAAGTTCATCCCGCGGCCCTTAAACACGGAATGGTATTCACCCGAGAACACTTCGTTCACCAGACCGCGAGTCGCGATCTCGATGCGCCGGACTTTCTTCAGGATTTCACGCGGAATCATCGCAGACGTCTACGGAACCTCGACGCTGTTCAAAACCTGGGTCACCACATCCTCGCTGGTCACCTCTTCCGCTTCCGCCTCGTAGGTGAGCAGCACCCGGTGACGCAACACATCTGTCGCCACCGATCGCACGTCCTCCGGCGTCACATATCCGCGTCCCCTGAGGAAGGCGTGCGCCCTCGCGGTCTTCGCCAAGTAGATCGAGGCACGGGGCGAAGCGCCGAACGCGATCAGCGGCACGAGCTCGTCCAGGCCATGACCGCTCGGATCCCGCGTGGCGAAAACCAGATCGACGATGTACCGCTCGATCTGGGGATCCATGTAGATCAGCTCCACCGCCTTGCGGGCGTTGAGAATCTCCTCCGGGTTGATCACGGGATCGACCTGCGGCTCCGGACCCGTGGCCATGCGGCGCATGATCTCCAGTTCCTCGTCCTTGTTCGGGTAACCCACCGAGAGCTTGAGCATGAAGCGGTCGACCTGCGCTTCCGGCAGCGGGTAGGTGCCCTCTTGCTCGATGGGATTCTGCGTCGCCAACACGAGGAAGGGCGTGTCCAGCGGATAGGTGGCTTCGCCGATCGTCACCGTCCGCTCCTGCATGGCCTCGAGCAACGCCGACTGCACCTTAGCCGGCGAGCGGTTGATCTCGTCCGCCAGGATGATATTGGCGAAGATCGGGCCCTTCTTCGTCCGGAACTCCGAAGACTGCGGATCATAGACCAGTGTGCCGATCAAGTCGGCCGGCAACAGGTCCGGTGTGAACTGGATCCGGTGGAACGAGGTCTTGATGGCGCGGGCCAGCATCCGCACGGTCATCGTCTTCGCCAGCCCTGGAACACCCTCCAGCAGCACGTGACCATCGGCTAGCAGGCCGATCAACAGCCGCTCTACCATATAGCGCTGCCCCACGATCACTCGGCCAACCTCATCGACCAAGCGCTTCACGAAGGCGCTCTCTCGCTGGATCTTCTCCTGAATGGCTTCGATGTCGCGGTGCATTGTTCCTCGCTTCGCCCTCCGGTGAAGCCGTACCTGCGGCGGTTTCGCCTCTCTGGTCACGACCGCTTCCGCCGTCACCTGCCAAGCTCGCCCATGCATACGTCTGTAGGCCGCGTCTCGCCAGCTCTGCGGCCGCGCTGATCTAGTCGATCGGGGGAACCCGGCGATAGTCGCTCTACCGGGCGCTCGAATGGAGGCCGCTGCATTCGCCTCCGAACCACTGGCGTCCGGCCTGGGGCGACGACGGATGCAGGGTTCCGGTCTGTCAAACTTGAGCCGGTCTATATTCTAAGCGATGATCGGCGAAAAGGAATCGTTGCAGGTCCCCGAGCTGATCACGATGCTGGCAGCCGGCGCGGAGCCTGGCTCAACCCTTCCCCGATCCACCCTCCGGCCGTAGTCGGAAGGCGAGATGCGCCAGCAGGTAGGCGACCAGGAAGACGAAAACCCCGGAAAACACTACGTCGCTGAGGAAATGGGCCCCCTGGAGAATCCGACCCAGTCCCACAACTCCGCCAAACGTGGCCGCCCCCGCGAACACCGCCCAGCGTCGGCGGCGCAGCAAGTATCCGAGCCCGGCGAAGGCGAAAGGCAGCGACGCGTGCCCGGACACGAACGAGCAATTGCGCTCGCACTGATCACTGATCACGAAAGCCGGCGTATACTCCCGCGTTCCGCCGAACTCGACGACGTCCCGCGGCCGGGCCCGCCCCCAATGATCCTTGAACACGACGTTCACCACCAGGCCTGGCCCGACGGCGAGCACCGCCAGCATGAACAAAACGGCCCGAACATCGAA
>JASFMO010000221.1:0-6073 GCA_050117535.1 Gemmatimonadales bacterium
TCCGCGAAAGAAGGGTCCCCGGGTCTCCCACGGTCAGCGCTAAGACTGCGGTGCCCGCGGAGCGGGCTGCGCGTCCAAGGTGTTCCGAACTGTCAAGCGGTGCCGCGGATACGCCGCGCCTACCCCCTCGACCGCTCCAGCGTGACAACCGCCTCCACGTGCGCGGTCTGTGGGAACATGTCGAACGCGCGGCAGGCGGCGACTCGGAATGTGCCCGACAGCGCCTTCAGGTCACGCGCCAGCGTGGCGGGGTCGCAGCTCACATAGATGATGCGGGCCGGCGGTTTCCGCCGCAGTGCCTCTCCGACCTGTTTCTCGATTCCACGGCGTGGCGGGTTGAGGATAACCAATTGCGTGGGAAGCTCGTGAATCAGGGCCACTTCCGCGGGCGCCGCGATGAAGCGGGCTGGCGCGGCCGATTCCGCCGCCGCGGCCGCCGCCATAGCGATGGCGTGACGATCGCTGTCGATGCCCACGACGCGCGCTCCCGCCCAGGCCAGTCGCAGGGCCCGATGCCCGAAACCGCAGTAGACATCGGCGATTCTCATGCCGCTCGGCTCGCCCACCTGCTCGCCAACGTACGCCTCGAGCTTCGCCGCCGCGTCACGGTTGACCTGGACAAAAGTAGTGCCCGCGATTCGCAGGGTGTGGTCCCCCCAGGCATCGGCCAGCGTCGCCTTGCCGACGTACCAATCGGCGTCGCCTTTCCGATCCAGCCGCCAGATCGACGCGAGGCCTTCCACGCCGTCGAGCAGATCATCCGGCTCGCCATCCCCTTCCCCGCCCTCGATGGCCAACCCCACCTCGCCTTCAGTCGTCGAGCGGAGCGTCAGACGCAACTCGCTACCGCGCGGAAGACGCTCCGCCAGCGGACCCCAGACGGCGCGCAGCGAGGCCCACACCTCGTTGATCGGCGGCTCGGCCAGCGGGCAGGCGTGGATGTCGACGACGGACGCTGGATCCGGGAAAACACGGTAACCAGCGGCGATCTCGGTGCCCTCGCGCCGGAGCAGGAACGTGACCCGGTTGCGGTAGCCGAACTCGAGGGCCGAGGCGACGACCTCCGGTGCCGACGCCTCGAGTCCGCCCAGGCGTCGGAGGGCGTCGGCGACAATGTTCGCCTTCGCTTCGAGCTGTGCTCCGTAGTCGAGGTGCTGAAGCTGACAACCACCGCAGTCCGCGTAGTGGGGGCACGGTGGCTCGCGTCGTCCGGGAGCCGGTTCGAGGATTCGGCTCAACCGGCCGCGCGCCCACTGGCGATGTTCCTGCGTGTATTCGACTTCCACACGCTCGCCTGGGGCCGTGCGGGGCACGAACACGACGCGACCGTCCGCCGCACGGGCCAATCCGTCGCCGCCGGCGACGATCGCCTCGATCGTGAGAACTTCGTGCGTCGAGCTCAGCGCCAAGCGCTCCCGCCGCGTCCAGACCAGCCGCCACCGGGCCAACGCCAGAGGCTGGTTCGAGCTCGCGATGACTCTTCCGACTCCTCGATCTGCAGAGTGCGGCGACGCTGATCCTCGAGTAGCGCCGCTACAACGGCCATCGCCTTCAGCCGCTCCTCATCGCGCCCGTCGCCCAGAGCAAGATCGGCGTGTTGCTCGAGATATCCGGTGTGGAAATCTCCCGCGCGAAAGTCCGGCTCGTCCATCACGCGCCGGTGGAACGGCGCGATGGTGGCCACCCCGTCGATCAGCAACTCGTCCAGCGCCCGCGCCATCCGCGCGATGGCGGCGTCTCGGTTCTCCGCATGCACGATCAGCTTGGCCAGCAACGGATCGTAATGCAGTCCGACCTCGGTTCCCTGAACGATGCCCGCGTCCCATCGCACGCCCGCACCGCTCGGTACCCGCAGTTGCTCGATCCGTCCGGTGGCGGGGAGGAATCCGTTGAACGGATCTTCCGCGTTGATGCGGCACTCGATGCTGTGGCCGACGGGCTCGACGTTGCCGAGGTCGAGCCGCTCGCCCGACGCGATCCTCAGCTGCGCGCGGACCAGGTCGAGGCCGGTGACCATCTCGGTGACGGGATGCTCGACCTGTAGCCGCGTGTTCATCTCGAGGAAGTAGAACCGGTCGCCGACGACCATGAACTCGACGGTTCCCGCGCCCTGATAATTCGCCCCGCGCGCCGCGGCCACCGCCTGCGCGCCCATCTTCTCTCGCAGATCGGCCGTCATAACCGGCGAGGGAGCCTCTTCGATCAGCTTCTGGTGCCGCCGCTGGATCGAGCACTCGCGCTCGTTGAGGTGGACCACGTTGCCGTGATCGTCGGCCAGAATCTGAAACTCGATGTGGCGCGGATTCTCGAGAAACTTCTCGACGTAGATACGCGGGTCCGAGAAGGCGGCCTGCGCCTCGCGCTGCGCCGCTTGCCACGCCGATTCCAGATCCGCATCGCCGTCCACCCGACGCATCCCCTTTCCGCCGCCTCCGGCCGCCGCCTTCAGCAGGACCGGGTAGCCGATCACACCGCAGGCCTCGCGCGCCGCCGTCAGATCGGCCAAGGTCTGCTTGCTGCCGGGTACGACCGAGACGCCGGCACGATCCATCGCCTTCCGGGCCGCCGTCTTGTCGCCCATCAGGGCGATGGTCTCGGCCGTGGGTCCGATGAAGATCATCCCGACTTCCTCGCAGGCAGCGGCGAAGTCGGCGTTCTCGGCCAGGAATCCGTAGCCGGGGTGCACGGCGTCGCAGCCTGACCGCTGCGCGACATTCAGTAGCCGCACGATCGACAGGTAGCTCTCCGCGGCGCGGGCCGGCCCGATAGGGTAGGCCTCGTCGGCCAGCCAAACGTGCGGGGCCAGTCGATCCGCCTCCGAGTACACCGCCACCGACTCGAGGCCCATCTCGCGGCAGGCGCGTATGACGCGCACCGCGATCTCACCCCGATTGGCGACCAGGACCTTCTTGATCATCAGAGCGGAATGTTGCCGTGTTTCCGTGGCGGGCCGGGCTCGCGCTTGTTGCGGATCATCCGCAGCGACGCGATCAGCCGCGGCCGTGTCTCGCGCGGGTCGATGACGTCGTCCAGATACCCCTTCGAGGCAGCGATATAGGGGTGGGCGAACTGCTCCTCGTACTGCTTGATCAATCGATCCGTCTCAGCCTGCGGGTCGTCCGCCTCGGCGATCTGTCGGCGGAAGAGGATCTCGACGGCCCCTTTGGGCCCCATGACGGCGATCTCGGCCGTTGGCCAGGCGAAGTTGAAGTCGCCCCGCACGTGCTTCGAGTTCATGACGTCGTAGGCACCACCGTACGCTTTGCGCAGGATGACCGTCAGCTTCGGTACCGTGGCCTCACAGTAGGCGTACAGAAGTTTTGCCCCGTGCTTGATGATTCCGCCGTGCTCCTGCGCAACGCCCGGCAAGAACCCGGGCACGTCCTCGAACGTGATGATCGGGATGTTGAACGCATCGCAGAAACGGATGAAACGGGCGCCTTTCATCGAGCTGTCGATGTGAAGAACCCCGGCCAGCACCGCGGGCTGGTTGGCGATGATCCCGACGGTGTGGCCACCGAGGTGCGCGAATCCGACCACGATGTTCTTGGCGTATTCGGCGTGGACCTCGTAGAAGCTGCCTTGGTCAACCACGCGGGAGATCACGTCGTGAACGTCGTAGGGCTTGTTGGGGCTGTCCGGCACGATGTCCAGCAGCTCCTCATCCATGCGATCCGCCGGATCTTCCGCCGACCCCTCCGGCGGCTCTTCCATGTTGTTCTGCGGGATGTAGCGGAACAGCTCGCGCACGTGATCAAGGCAGGCCGGTTCCGACTCGCTGACGAAGTGGGCAACCCCTGAAGTCCCGCCGTGGATTTGCGCGCCGCCCAGCCGCTCGAAGTCCACCTCCTCGTGCGTTACCGTCTTCACCACATCGGGTCCCGTGACGAACATGTACGAAACGCCATCGACCATGTAGATGAAGTCGGTGATCGCAGGTGAGTAGACCGCGCCACCCGCGCAGGGACCCAGCACGACGCTGATCTGCGGCACGACGCCCGAGGCCTGGGTGTTCCGCCAGAAGATCTCGGCATAGCCGCCCAGCGAGTTCACACCCTCCTGGATCCGCGCCCCACCCGAGTCGTTCAAACCAATGACCGGGCAGCCCGCCTTCATCGCCATATCCAGCACCTTGCAGATCTTCTCGGCGTGCGCCTCCGACAGCGACCCGCCGAAGACGGTGAAATCCTGCGAGAAGACTAGAACCGGCCGGCCGTGAATGCGTCCTTGCCCGGTCACCACACCGTCACCGAGGACCTTCTTGTCCGCCAGACCGAACTCGGTGGCGCGGTGCGTCACGAAGCGATCGAGCTCCCGGAACGATCCCTCATCGAGCAGAATGTCGAGCCGCTCCCGCGCGGTCAGCTTGCCCTTCTCGTGCTGCGCCTTTATGCGGGACTTGCCGCCGCCGAGCTCGGCTTGTGCGCGCAGCTCGGCCAACCGCTTCAGCTTCTCCTGCATCGTCATCGGTTGCCGTCTCGCTCGTAGGTGACACGCTCGCGGCGCAGATCTTCGAACGCCGGCACCAGCTCGCGCTCTCTGAACGTCAACAGGAACGGGCGCCGAGTCACCGCCTGCGCCTCGACCGTGAACACACCGGTGGCGCCGGGAAGGCTGCGAATCTCTCGGAATGATCGTGCGACGGCCGAGCGGCGCGGGTAGCCCCAAGGCAACGCGTAGAGGATCAGATTTGTGGCATCGTAGGCCAGCGCCGGGACCAGGCTCTCCTGCAGCCCCTTGCGATACTTCCGTTCGTACTTCTCGACGAAATCCGGCCAGCGCACCGCGGGGCTCGACCGGTCGAGGAAAGTGGAGATGATCGTCCCGTCGATGAAGCGCGGTTCGACCATTCGCAGCACTTCCGGAGCCGACCAATCGGCATCCCCCAACACCTGCACGCCACGTAGTCCGTAGTAGGAGAACTGTGGGGACAGCTGAATCACCGTTCGCCAACTGACCGCCGGTGCGTAGATCGCCTGCGGCTGGACCTGGCGCAAGGCCGTGAGCGGCCCCTCGAACGTCGTGGCGGTGTCATCGTACGCGACCAACTCGGCGACTTCTCCGCCCCGCGCCCGTACGGCGTCGGCGAACGCGGCGGACTGCGCCCGACCCTCGGGGTTGCTCGGATACAGCACACCGAACCGGCGGATGTGCAGATCCCGCAGGGCGAACACCGCCAGCGCCCGGGCTTCCCGCGTCACCCGCTCGGTCGTGCTCCAAAGCGAATAGGTATTCCGCGCGAAGCTCGTATTCTCGAGCGCCGTCGGACTGACGATCAGAAGATCGCGATCGCGCCGCCCGTCCGCGGCTGCCTCGAGACCCTCTGCCCGCAATGGCCCCACCACGGCGACCGCGTCCAGACGCTCCAACTCGCGGATCAGCTGGGCGGCGCGGGAATCCTGGTCGGCATCGTCCCGCACCACCAACGTGACATCGTCCAGATGCCGCTTGTTGTAGTCTTCGATAGCCAGACGGATGCCTTCTTCCGCCAGGCGACCGTAGGTAGCGAGTGGGCCGCTGAGCGGCAGGATGGCCCCAATGACCGGTCGCCACTGCTCTTCCTCGACCGCGCCCGACTCGATGCCGGCGGCCCGATTTCGCTCCGGCTCGAGCGGGTCCATCCCCAGCACGGCACCGGCCACTTCCCGGGCAGTTTCCGCGCGACCCGCCGCCAGCAGGAGCGATGCCCGCTCCACCTCGAACACCGACTGCAGCGGATGGTTCGCCGGCCAGCGCACCGTGACTGAATCGAGCTCGCCCAGGCCCAACTCGGAGACGACTTGCCGGGCCAACTGCGCCGCGTCGCCCCGGTGGCTCCGCAGATCCGTCGGCGTCGCCAACAGCGTGTCGGCCGCCTCGAGGATCGCCCCTTCCAGGTACAGCGTCTGGGCGACAACGAGGAGGCCCGGCGTCCGGGCGGGATCCGACGCCCGATACAGCCGCAGATAGCGGGCGGCTCTCTCCCTCGCGGCCTCCGGCGCATCGAGCTCGAGGGCTGCCTTCGCGGCGACGAGCACGCCCGGCCCCAGCCACCGCGTCTCGCTGTAGGTCGCTATCAGATGGCCCGCCAGCG
>JASFMO010000222.1:0-6060 GCA_050117535.1 Gemmatimonadales bacterium
ACTGGTCGCGAAGGAGGGTGAGATCTTGCTTGAGAAAGGCTATGGGTATGCTGATCGCACACTGCGCATTCCGAACACGCCGGCGACGCAATTCCGTCTAGCATCGACCTCCAAGCTTATGACACGGGTCGCGGTTCTCCTTGAACAGGAGCGGGGCGCTCTGGATATTAGACAGCGTCTATCCGCGTTCATTCCCGAATACCCTGAGGGCGACCAGATCAAGCTTGCCAACCTCATCAACCATACGTCTGGAATCCCGGATCTTTACAAGGAGCCCCGTTACTCAAGGGTGTCTGCCTTTACGGAGCCGATCCCCCTGGAGGAACTGATCAATCTCTTTGGAGAACGGTCGATTGCCTTCGAGCCGGGAACGCGGATGCAGTACAGCAGCCCCGGGTATGTCCTTCTCGCTCATGTCGTGGAGAAGAGCAGGGGCATCCCGTTCGAAGAGTACTTGATGGACCATGTTCTCAAGCCATTGGGAATGACAGGCGCCGGGCACCTCGGTTTTCATGAACTGGACCAGCCTGCCGTTGGTTACGAGTTGCTGAACGGCGATCTCGCCAGCACGGGAGAAATGGATCCGACCTATTTCAGAGGGTCGGGCGGCGTTTTCGCGAACGTTCGCGACCTGTATCGGTTCTACCAAGCGCTGTACAACGATGGCTTCCTATCCGAGCGCTCCATGCAGATGTACGGCGTCGGTAGGCACTTCGGCAGCATCTGGGGCTTTCGCTCCGGCTTTGAGCCGATGCCCTCCCGGGGCATTGTAGTCATCGTCTTGAGCAACTTCTTTCACACACCGATTGAGGATATTGTGGCGCAGATCATGAACATCCTCCTCGAAGGTGACATTAGTCGGCAGCCAGTGGAAGAACCGGCAGCATACGTCGGGTGTTACAGGGCGCCTGACTTCGACAGAATTGACAGAGAGGTTAGAGTCGTGCTGCAGACCGAGGGCGCCAGGCTGAGCATCGTGGATAGTTCAGGCGACTTGCTGGAGATGACACTGCACCCCTGGGTGAAGGACCGCTTCCTCACCAAGATTGACGGTCGATTCGCTGGCGTCCTGGTTGCATTCGATCGCGACGCGGCCGACCGAGTACCTGGAGTCACGCTCGACCTCTATGGATGGAGGATTCACGCCCAACGACAAGATGACTAATCTGAAGATCGCTCGATGACATTCCGTCCAACAACAACGCGCAGCCGGCGCGCTCCGCGCGCGGCTGATGCTTCATGTTAGGCGGAACAGAGAGAGAGGGCAAATGCAGGAGCCATATGGATTCCCATACGCCTTAGAGCCGGCGTCAGCTTCACCGGCCGGCCCGTCGTCGTGCTGATGGCTACCATCTTCCTCACGTTCACCTGAAGAACCTCCTCCGCGTTCGTGACCCGCTTCTTCGGCTGCTGCCGCTTGCCACCAGACGCCAGCCAGTTGCGGGCCTAGGGGACGTCGCCTCCGGAGAACTCCTCCCGCCCGCGCCCGAGCGAACCGACAAGTTCTATCTCCGTCTCGACGAGCTCATCACCCACCTGAAGCGGCGAGGTTACCGGTTCCAGCGGATCGACGCACTGCTGAACCGGTCGGGGGGATGACGCGCCGCGAGTGCCGCGCTGGACTGAAGGCCGGGAGGGACTCGCCGTGCAGGCGCTCCGTCAGGAGCGGCTCCACACTGAACACCGGGCGCCACGCGACCGGTGTGAAGAACCCTCAACCTAGCCAAGCTAGGACGGGTCGGCGGGTACCGTCAGGCTGGAGCCGGAGACCGAGAACAATCGCGACAGCGCGAGGCGTAACCGTTGACCTTCTCAAATCGCGTCGACATCACTGGTCCGTCGGACCGTCGACTTCTAGCGACTTCGTTTGTGGCGCCTTGCTGGCCAAGACCAAGGCAGAGACTCCCAACGCGCCAACGAGAAACGCCACCAGAACGGAAAGAACGGGGCACACTGCCGCGACGGCAAGCAGGATGACGCCCACAGCAACGCGAACGGCCCTCTGGCGTGAACGCCAAGCAATGACAAAGGCGACGATGGCGCCGACCATGACAAGGAGCGCCGCAACGAAAAGGTAGAACCCGAAGTCGGAATCACCCATGACAGTTGCTCCATCTCAGTTGCCGCCCAACTGATAGCATTTCAGATCCCGCCCCACGCGAGGTATTGCTGATCAGCAGCCGGGATGGCTCGCGCCCCAGAAGGGGGGCGGCCCATAGAAGGAGAGTGACGCATATGAGATCGACTGGGGTGTCAAGCCATGGGCATGACAGCAACAACGGTCGGCACATGCGCTGAATGTGCCGGGTTCTGTCGTGTCACCAGTGAATACTCTGCGCCGCTCAGCTGTTCCGGCCGCGACGAATGTCCGAGTCCACCTTCGGTCGCTCGAGCAGGCGCTCGGTGAACTCCACGCGCTCGTTGATTTCGAGGTAGCCGTCACGCAGGACCTGGACTTCATCGCGCAGAGCGTTCACGGCATCGGTCAGTCGCTCGACATCCGCCTGCGAGGTCGCGTCGAGGCGCATCCGCTCCTTGTGGGCGTAGCGAAGCCTCATGCCAATAAGAACAGCGCCGCTGATCCCTAGGAAGACGAACACCGGAGCGATCATTTCCAATGCTGCTGGATCCATACGGCGCCGCTCCCTCCGCTAACTGTTAGGGGGCCACCCAACGCCCCAGTCGTCCCTACGGATCAGCCTGTTCGCGCGTGTCGGATCAGTCGCTGTCTAACATGTGGTCCAGCTGGCCCGTATATCAAGCCGCAAGTTCGAAGCACTCTTGCGATCCTGCGGTTGCGGGGGCGGCTCCACCGCTACCCTACTCGTACTATGATGCGACCCGGGCGGACATCGGGCAACGAGAGGGCTGAGGGATTCCAAACCCGTCGGCCAACTTGAACTCCTCATGATCCAAGGCTTCTGTGATCTACTGGGCCGGAGTTGCGCCACTCCGATGGCCAGGATCGCCCGGCTCAGGGGACTGACTGTTTGCGGAGTACTTGTGTTCAGGAACTCGGAGGTGAGGCCCAGCCCCGTTTCGCAGCCACGAGTACGCTGACCCACTACCGTTGCTGTCGCAGTGCCTCCGCCGGTGATACCCGAGTCGCCCGAGTCGCCGGCGCGTAGCTCGAGGCGAATCCAACCGCGACGAGCACCAACGGTACCACGCTGAAGGTGACTGGGTCGGCCGGTTGAACACCGAACAGGAACCCGCTCAGAAGCCGTGCCAGCGGGAGAGCCAGAGCCAGGCCGCCGATCGTTCCCATAACCGTGAGCCGGCCTGACGATGCCAGGACGAGCCGCATGATATCGCTGCGCTGCGCGCCCAACGCGCTGCGAATCCCCAGCTCGCGCCACCGGTGGCCCACCGTATACGACATGACACCGTAGATGCCGACGGCGGCCAGAGCCAGCGCCAGCAGCGAGAATAACGCCGCGAGCGTAAGAGCGATGCGGTCGCCCGCTATTGATGCGGACACCAACTCGTCCATGCCGCGGAATGGGGTCACCGATACATCGCTTTCCAGCGCCTCAGCCTCGCGCCGAATCGCCGCCGCGAGCCCGGTCAGCTCGAAGTCGGCTCGCAACACCACGGTCGTCCCTCGCGAGGGGCGGTTGAAGAAGGGCTCGTAGAAGCGAGGCTCGGCTTCGCTGTCGAGCCCGTCGTCCAGTATGCCCGCCACGACACCGACCACCCGTGCCGGCCGAGTAAAGTCTTCGACTTGGAATCGCTGGCCCAGAACCTCCTGGTTCGGCCAGTACCGCGCCGCCATTCTATCGTTGACGATTACCGGTACCTCGTCGCCACCGCGGCCGTCTTCGGGCCGGAAGTCGCGACCGGCGAAGAAGTCGATGCCCATCGTTCGGAAATAGCCCGGCCCGACCCTGCGATGCTCGACGGCTGCCCGGTCCTCATCCGTTCGAGGATCGCCCTGCAGGCTGATCCACTGAAAGCGGTCTTCCGTCCCGAAAGGGGGGTCGCTCACCAGCGCCGCGTTCTGGACGCCGGGCAACGCCGCAATCCGGTCGAGCAACTGATCGTGATAAGCCGCAATCCGGTCGCTGCTATCGTAGCGTGGCGGCACGGCCACTGAGAACGTGTGGACTCGTTCGGTATCGAACCCTGTGCTGACGTTCACCAGAGCCACGAAGCTCCTCGTCACAAGGCCGGCTCCCACCGCGAGGGAAGTCGCCAACACCACCTCCGCCACCACCAACCCGCTGCGAAACCGCCGTGCTCGACCGCTGACCCCGGCGCGGGCGCTGTCTTCGTTGAGCACCGATCTCAGATCGGCGCGCGACGATTGCAACACCGGCAGCAGCCCGAAGACGATGCCGGTCGCCAGGGCGAGGGCTAGGGTGAACGCGACAACGGCGGAGTCGACACGTATGTCGGCGACGCCCGACATGTACTGACTCTGAATTGCAAGTAGGAAGCCCATTCCAAGCTTGACCGCGAGGAGACCGATGACGCCGCCAACCAGGGTGAGCACCAGGCTTTCAGCCACGAGTTGCCGTGCGAGTCGCGCGAGACCTGCTCCGAGCGAGGTGCGAACGGCGAATTCGCGCCGGCGGCCGTGGCCCCGGGCCAGCACCAGGTTGGCCACGTTGGCACAGACGATGAGGAGGACGAACACCGCGCCGCCCAGAAGTACCAGTAGGGGCCCGCGAACTGCTCCGAAGAGTTCCTCATGCAACGGCCGCACCACCACTCCCCAGCCCCGGTTGGTCTCTGGAAACTCGACCTCCAGCCGACGTGCGACGGCCTCGATATCGCGTGTCCCCGCCTCGAGTGAAACACCGGACCGCAGGCGCGCGATCCCCCGGAGGCTCCGGCTGTGAACACTGGCTGCATTCATCCAGCCTATGGGCCGGAAGATCTGGGTGGGCGTCAGAAGCTGGAGTTCCGGGTGGCGGTAGGACTCGGGCATGACGCCGTGGACTGTGTACGACGCCCCGTTCAGCTTGATCGTGCGCCCAACGATTCCACGATCGCCGCCGAAACGCCGGTTCCAGAGGCCGTAGCTCAGAATCACGACCCGGTCGTTCCCCGGCATACCGTGTTCGGGCGCGAAGCCACTCCCCAGCATGGGTGTGACGCCGAGCACCTCGAAGGTGTTCGGGGTGACGGCCGCGCCGGACAGGTACTCGGCGGGCCCTTCACCGCCGAGCGTGGGAAGCCAGTAATTCACCGCTGCGATATCGGTGAACGCCTGTGTCTCTTCCCGCCAGGCGGCGTAGTTGGCGGGCGCCACCGCGTACTCGCGATTCGGGGTGCCGCTCTTGCCTTCACGATCGACCTCGTTGACCATGACAAGCTCACCCGGCCGCTCGTACGGCAACGGCCTGAGAAGCGCGGCGTTCACCACGGTGAAGATAGCCGTGTTTGCGCCGATCCCCAGCGCTACGGTGAGGATCACCGTCGCGGCGAACACCGGCTCGCGCCGCAGGGCACGAATGGCGTTTTTCGCATCAGATAGCAGACCCTTCATCGGACCGCCTCCTCGCACCGGCGGCGAGCCGGAGCGCGTTCCCTGCTCGGGTGAGTATCTGTTCTATGCCTAAGGTAGGATGCCGGTATCGCGGTGAAGGTTGTAAAGGGCAGTACTTCGATTGGGGTGCCTGAAGGAAGAGATGTCGGCTACATCATTTTCGTGATCAAGGCAATGCTCGCTGTATCCCTATTTATCCAGCGAGAGGCACACTGAGGAAGGGTCAGGGCTGTCACCCACCAGTCAACCACGGGCCGATAAGAAGGCCCCTCGGGCGGGTGCCGCGAGAAACCTAAGTTGTTGTTCTGTTGTGAATAGGCCGGGAGGGACTCGCGGTGGAGGCGCTCCGTTCAGGAGCGGCTCCACACTGAACAGCGAGCGCTTGCGCGAGCTGTGAGGCACCCTCAACCGTAAACCAATACGGCCCGAATGATCGGGCCGTGAAGGTCTGCTATAGGCCGGGAGGGACTCGCGGTGGAGGCGCTCCGTTCAGGAGCGGCTCCACACTGAACAGCGAGCGCTTGCGCGAGCTGTGAGGCACCCTGGAGTTGACCCGGTTTGGTGGA
>JASFMO010000223.1:0-6060 GCA_050117535.1 Gemmatimonadales bacterium
ATCCGGGAGGCCGCGCTGGTCCGTGACCTCGTCCTCCCCACGCTGCGACGGTTCGAGTCGCCGCACGACATCACGCCCCGCACGCATCTCCTCTCGAACGGCCGCTACACGGTCATGGTCACCGCGGCGGGCTCCGGGTTCAGCCGCTGGCGCGGGCTTGCCGTTACCCGCTGGCGCGAGGATACGACGCGTGACTGCTGGGGCACGTTCGCCTTCTTGCGCGACGCGGAGACCGGCGACGTCTGGTCCGCCGGCTTCCAGCCCAGCGGAAGCGAAGCGAACCAGTACGAGGTCGTCTATTCCGAGGACCGGGCCAAGATCATGCAGCGGCACCGATCCCTCACCACCACCCTCGAGATCGTAGTCTCCCCCGAGGACGACGCCGAGCTGCGCCGACTGACGGTGACGAATCTCCAGAACCGGGACCGCGAGATCGATTTCACGTCCTACGCCGAGATCGTGCTGGCTCCGCAGGGCGACGACGTCGCCCATCCCGCTTTTTCCAACCTCTTCGTCGAGACGGAGTTCGTTCCCGAGCTCGGCACCCTGCTCGCGACTCGGCGCCCGCGTTCGGCGGACGAGCCGGAGGTTTGGCTCGCCCACCTGGCCGCGGTGCAGGGCGAGACGGTCGACACGTTGCAGTACGAGAGTGACCGCGCACGCTTTCTGGGCCGCGGCCGCGGGGTTCGAACGCCGCTCTCCGTGATCGACGGAGGGCCGCTCTCCAACACGGCGGGGACGGTTCTGGATCCCATCCTGAGCCTCCGGCAGCGGGTGGCGATTCCCCAGGGAGGATCGGTCCATCTCGTGTTCACTACGCTGGTCGCGTCCTCCCGAGAAGAGGCTCTCGAGATCGCGGAGAAGTACCGCCAGCCGGCAACCTTCGAGCGAGCAAGCTCGCTGGCCTGGACACAGGCCCAGGTCCAGCTTCACCACCTGCGGATCACCCAAGACGAGGCGCACCTTTTCCAACGTCTGGCCAATCGGCTGCTCTACGCCGATCCCACGCTGCGCGCCGCACCCCGCGTACTGGCCAGGAACCGCGATGGCCCGTCCGGGCTCTGGCCGTATGGCATCTCCGGCGATCTTCCCATCGCCCTGGTGCGCATCGAGCGGGACGAGGAGCGGGACGTCGTGAGACAGCTGCTTCGGGCGCACGAGTATTGGCACCTGAAGGGAATTCGCGCCGACCTGGTGATCATCAATGCGAAAGGCACCTCCTACATACAGGACCTCCAGGAGTCGCTCGAAGCCATGGTGCAAACGATCCAGTCCGCGGTGGGCCGGGAGAGGCAAGGGGAGCAGGGAGAGGTATTCGTGCTCCGGGCCGACCTCGTGCCCGCGCGGGATCGGATCCTCCTGCGCGCGGCGGCGCGTGTGGTGATTCTGGCGCGCCAGGGTACGCTCTCCGAGCACGTGGTCCGCCTGCAGTGGTCGAGGCCCGGGCCCGTTCCGCCGCTGCTCCGCGCGGCACGCGAGCCGGCCAGGACCGTTTCCCCTCCCCCGCTAGAGCTCGATTTCTTCAACGGCCTGGGTGGATTCACAGCGGACGGCCGCGAATACGTCGCGCTACTAGGTAAGGGACTTTGGACCCCGGCTCCCTGGATCAACGTGGTGGCGAACCCGGAATTCGGTTTCCAGGTCTCCGAGTCGGGCTCGGGCTACACCTGGTCCGTGAACAGCCGAGAGAACAAGCTCACGCCTTGGTCGAACGATCCCGTCAGCGATACTCCCGGCGAGATCTTCTACGTGCGGGATGAGGACGGCGATCTGATCTGGGGACCGACCGCCCTCCCCATCCGCGAAGAAGCCTGGCCCTACGTCATACGGCACGGGCAGGGCTACAGTCGCTTCCAACACAGCGCACATGACGTCGCTCTGGAGCTCTTGCAGCTCGTGCCCCTGCAGGACCACGTCAAGATCTCAAGACTGTCCCTACAGAATCGGTCCAAGCGTAAACGGCGGCTTGCGGTCACAGCCTACGCCGAGTGGGTGCTGGGAGTCGAGCGCAGCGGCTCCGCGCCCTACGTGGTCACAGACATCGATCCCACGACCGGAGCCATGTTCGCGCGAAACTCGTGGAACGGAGAGTTCGCGGATCGGGTTGCCTTCGCTGACCTGGCCGGGCGCCAAACCTCTTGGACCGGCGACCGCCTTGAGTTCTTGGGCCGCAACGCCAGCCTCGACCATCCCGCCTCGTTGGAGCGGGGTGAGGGACTGTCGGGAAAGACCGGAGCGGGGCTGGACCCCTGCGCCGCCCTCCAGACCGAAGTGCAGCTCGAACCGGGGGAAAGCGCCGAGGTGCTGTTCTTGCTCGGCCAGGGGGATAGCCGTGAGGAAGCCCGATCCCTGGTCGAGCGCTACCGCGAGTTGGATTGCGACGCGCTGCTCGGCGAGGTACAGAATCACTGGGACCGCGTTCTGGGTTCGGTCCAGGTCAAGACCCCCGACCCTTCAATGGACCTACTCCTCAACCGCTGGCTTCTCTATCAAACCCTCTCCTGCCGAGTCTGGGCCCGCTCGGCGTTCTACCAGTCCTCAGGCGCTTACGGATTCCGCGACCAGCTCCAAGACGTCCTGGCGCTGGCGGTGACGAGGCCCGACATCGTGCGCGAGCACCTTCTCCGGGCCGCCGCCCGGCAGTTTCCTGAAGGTGATGTCCAGCACTGGTGGCACCCCCCCACGGGCCGCGGCGTCCGGACCCGGATCTCCGACGACCGCCTCTGGCTGCCCTATGCGGCCGCCCACTATCTCCAGGTGACCGACGACCAGACTGTGCTCGACGAAGAGGTCCCGTGGCTCGAGGGGGCGCCCCTGGAGGAACACGAGCAGGAGGTCTACTTCCAGCCCAAGCCGTCGGAGGATCGGGCGACGCTGTACGAACACTGCGCTCGGGCCTTAGACCGCAGCCTCGACGTCGGCAGCCATGGCCTCCCCTTGATCGGGGCAGGAGACTGGAACGACGGCATGAACCGCGTCGGCCGCGAGGGCCGGGGCGAAAGCGTCTGGCTGGGCTGGTTTCTCCTCGTGAACCTGACGGAGTTCGCCCGGATCGCCGACCGCCGCGCAGAAGCGGAGCGTGCGGCACGCTGGCGCGAGCGGGCCGCTTCTCTGAAAGCATCGCTGGAGGGTGAGGCGTGGGACGGCGAGTGGTACAAGCGCGCCTTCTTCGACGACGGCACGCCGCTCGGATCGGCAAAGAGCGACGAATGCCAGATCGACTCCATCCCCCAGTCCTGGGCGGTCCTCTCGGGTGCCGGGGACAGCGAGCGGGCGCGCCAGGCCATGCGATCGGTGGAGCAACGACTCGTCCGTCGGAATGACCGGCTCCTGCTGCTCTTCTCCCCACCGTTCGACCAGACACCGCTCGATCCCGGCTACATCAAAGGATACGTCCCCGGCATCCGCGAGAACGGAGGGCAGTACACGCACGCCGCGATATGGTCGGTCATCGCATTCGCCATGCTGGGCGAGGGAGACGTGGCCGCCGATCTCTTCAACCTGCTGAGCCCCATCCACCAGGCGAGCCGCCGCCCGGACGTTCACCGCTACAAGGTAGAGCCGTACGCCGTACCCGCAGATGTCTATTCCCAACCTCCTCACGTGGGACGAGGCGGCTGGACGTGGTACACCGGGGCTGCGGGCTGGCTCTACCGTGCGGGTCTGGAGTGGATTCTCGGATTCCGGAAGCGAGGTTCAGCCCTCTACATCGATCCGTGCATTCCCAGAGGCTGGAAGCACTTCGAGATCACCTACCGTCACGGCGACACCGTCTACCAGATCACCGTCGAGAACCCCGACGGGGTCTGCCGGGGCGTGTCCCGGGTCAGCCTCGATAAGACCCCGCTGCCTGGCCGTGGGCCCGTACCTCTGTCCGACGACGGTCGCGAGCACCGGGTCGAGGTGGTGCTCGGTTAGTGCCTTCGGATCTGCCTTTGACAGCAGGGAGTATCGACCCTCCGGAGACCACGTAACCTAGGCCCGTCGCCTCTGTGGTGACGAAGCGTCGCGCGGTAGATTGGCTGCCAAGGGCGCCCGACCACACCTCCGCACCCGTTTCCCGAGGTCCGTCCATCGTTCGGATCCCCCTCATGTAACCACTCCCTTGCACGAGTTCACCCCGATGGGATAGTCTGCCTAGCTGGATTCCGAAGGTCGAATGCTTTCTTGGCGAGGTGGAGATGAGCTGGACACGACGCGATTTCCTTTGGACGAGCTCCGGCGCACTGGTCGGGTTCTCGCTGGGCGCCTGCGGGCGCGAAGCCGGTGCGGACGTGACCGTCCTGCGAAACGGTATCGTCCTCCCCGTGGACGTTCCTTTTTCCCAGCATTCGGCGCTCGCGATCCAGGGCGGGGTGGTCCTGGCGCTGGGCTCGGACGACGAGGTGCTGCTCGCCGCCGGGCCGGGCGCGCGTGTGATCGATCTGGACGGCCGCACCGTACTGCCGGGCTTCATCGAACCCCACATGCACTTCGCGCTGATGGCCGGTCTGGGACATCTGAGGGACATCGGCCCCTTCCAGCGGCCGACGTTTGACGATGCGCTGGACGCGATCGCCGAGATCCGGGAGGAGGCGGCGCGGACCGGGCCCGACGAGTGGGTCATGGGCCGACAATTCGACCCGATCCTGCTCGAGCCGCCCCGCGACCTCACCACGCGGGACGTGGATCCGATCGTCCCGGACCGACCGGCCTTCTTTCTCAACGCGTCGGGACATATCGCGTACGTGAACAGCCGTACGCTCGAACTCGCGGGTGTCGATCGATCGTCGACCCCGCCGGAGGGCGCCGACTACGGCCGCTACGAGGACGGCGAGCTCAACGGCGTGATTTTCGGGCAGGCCGCCTTTCTGCCGATTCTGCTCCGCAACGCGACCGTTGTTGACCGCATGGAGAACGGCTTCGCGGAGGCGGGGATCGGGGTCGGTCAACAGGCGGCGGCGCTCGGGGTGACCACCCTTTGCGACATGGCCACCGGCGGCCTGGCCGGTGCCGACGAGCTCGGCCTGTACCGTCAGATGTACGCGGACGGCCGGATGAAGGCGCGTATCCGGGCCTACGTGTACGATCCTGCCGGGGCGACCTTCGAGGAGGCGGGCATCCGCCCGGGCGACGGTGATGCCTTCGCCCGGGTCTCGGGGTGGAAGATCGTCTCCGACGGGTCGAACCAGGGCTTCACCGGGCGGCAGCGCGAGCCGTACCTCGGCTCGGAGTCCCTCGGGCTGTACTACGTCGAGCCGGACGCCCTGCGGGCGAGGGTGGCGGATCTGGCAGGCCGCGGATGGCCCCTGGCGATCCACGCCAACGGCGACGCCGCGATCGACAGCGTGCTCGACGCCGTCGAGGCGGCGGCCGCGTCCGGGGTCGACGTCCGCGCGCTCCGCTGCCGGATCGAGCACTGCTCGATCCTCCACGACGACCAGATCGCGCGCATGCAGGAGCACGGAATGGTGCCGAGCTTCCTCATCAATCATGTGCACTACTGGGGACACGTGATGCGCGACGAGGTCTTCGGTCCCGAGAAGGTGCAGCTCCTGGATCGGTGCGCGAGCGTCGAGCGCGCGGGCCTCAACTGGGTCATGCACACCGACGCGCCCGTGTCTCCGCTCGGCCCCCTGCACAAGATCCGCGTCGCGGTCGCGCGCGACCTCTGGAAGGAACCCGGTACGATTCTGGCCCCGGACGAGCGGGTCGGGGTCGAAGCCGCCATCCGGGCCGTAACCCGTAACGCGGCCTGGGCCGCCCACGACGAAGACGAGCTGGGCAGCCTCGAGCCGGGCAAGCGGGCGGACTTCGTGATTCTCGAGGACGATCCTCGCGCCGTCGAGCCGACCGCGATCTCGGACATCGTCGTGAGCCAGACGTGGATGGACGGCAAGCCGGTGTTCGGAGGTTGATGTTCGCGGTGCCGCCAGGCGGCTTAATACCGAGCAGCGCGCGTCATGCGCGCGGTGCGAGTTGTCCACCCGCGACCTCCTGAACCCCATTTCACTTCAGAGATGTAGTAAGATCCGACCAAATGTAGTATTCACGCGGTGTTTCGGGCGTCCTCTGTTGTAT
>JASFMO010000224.1:0-6037 GCA_050117535.1 Gemmatimonadales bacterium
GTCGGGCGGGGCCGCGTTGGTACGGACCTGCGCGAAGGAATAGCGCAAATCGAAGCCCCAGTAGTTGGCCAGGCGACGGCGCAGCGAGAACTCGATGCCGCGCGACGTCTGGTAGTCGAGGTTCAGCAGCACGTCGTAGAACGGCCGGACGGTTCCGTAGGTGGCGGCTGGATCGTAGACGGGCGTGCCGTCGGGCCGGAAGCCACCGGCGCGGAAGCCGGTCAGACCGCTCTGATCTTTGTTGTAGAGGACCAAGCTGAGGCCGTAGCGTCCGTCGAACAGGTCGGCCACGTAGCCAAACTCGTAGAGCGTGGTCTGCTCGGTCGGTAGGCGAGGGTTGCCGAGCAGCGGATTCTCGCCCGGCACGCCGCTGACGAACGCCTGAACGGTCGATGTTCCCTCAAACTCGGTGCCGATCCCGGTGCCGCGGTAGAGCGAGTGCAGCGTCGGGTTCTGGGCGTAACGGCCGGCGTTGAACATAAAGGACGAGCTGGCCGTCACCGGGAACGAGATGCCGATGCGGGGGCTCAACTGAGTCCGGCTGGGCGGCTCGGCGTAGTCATCCACGAAAGCGGCCGCCGCCGCGGTGTCCAACAGCGCGCCTGTGCCGACGGCGTTGTCGAGCGAGCAGGCCGTGAAGCCAGTGAACGTCTGGCCCTCGAACTCGTAGGAGAAGTAACCGTCCGGGAATCCCCAGTTGAAGGGATTGCCGTTGACGTCGACGCCGTTGCAGACCTGCAAGGCCGTCGTGCCGTTGGTCGGGTCGCGCGGGTCGGCGAAGCCCAGTCCGCCGGCCTTACCGTAGTCGAAGCGCAGGCCCAGGTTCACGGTGATGAAGTCGTACTCGATCTTGTCCTGGACGTAGAACGCTGCGTCCCACGGTTCCGCCTTGTACTCGGACAGCGAGATCTCGACGTTGTTGAGGCCGACGTTCTGGCCCTCCAGGAACGAGACGTCGTGGTTCTGGTAGAAGAGCCCCGTCTGAATGTTGTGGTGATCGGTCGCTTGCCACTCGAGGTCGACGCGCGCCACTCTCGTCGTCAGCTCTTCGCCGCCGAAGATCTTGTCGGTGCCGAAGACGGGATGGCGATCGTAGTTGCGCAGTTCGCCGGTGAAGGCGAAGGGGCCGTTCGAGTAGACGTAGGCGAGGTTGTCCTGCAGGCACACGCCCGAGAGGAAGGCGCAGGTGTTGCGCTTTTGCTCGAACTGGCCGAGCGCGATGGTGTAGCGCGCTCGCGCACCGAGATTGTGGTCCCACTTCCCGACCAGGAGCTGACGCTCGAGGTTGATCGAAGACTGGAGGACGTAGGCGTTCTCCTGGTTCGTGCTGCGCAGGTCCTCCATACGTGTGACGTACACGCCTCCCAGGTAGGTGCGCTCGCAGACGTCGCTCCACTCGGGGTATAGCGCCTTGCACTGGTCGACCATGCTGAAGCCGGTCTGCAACCACTCGAAGTCGTAAGGCTGCAACTGACGCCGGTAGTCGAGGAAGGTGAAGTTCAGCTTGGCCAACGGAGTGAAGTAGAAGCTGAGCTTTCCGAACAGGTCGCGGGTATTGTTGAAGCCGATACTGCGCCAGCCCGGCAGCAAGTCCCACAGCGACTCGAAGTTGCCGCGCTCGTCACTCGTGAACTGGAGCGGGTTGTAGACGCGCTCGTCGAACTCGAGGACGCGGCTGGCGCCGGCGATCTCGCGTCCCGCTACCATGAAGCGGAGGCGATTCTCGGTGCCCGGAACGGGACCCGAAACGTAGCCCTCCGCCTGGCGGTAGTTGCGCAGATCGTCGTAGTTGCTGCCCAGCGCGCCCGAGAGGCCCGAGCCCTGGTACTCCGCCGCGCCGCGCAGCTCGGTGCCGCCCTCCTTGGTGGCGATATTGATGACACCCGACAGCGCATTGCCGTACTGAGCGTCGAAGCCGCCGCGAATGTAGTCGAGCTGCTGCACCGCGGAGCGGTTGACGAAGAACGACGGGCCGCCGAAGACGAAGTTGTTGACTGGGATCCCGTCGATCAACGTGGTCGTCTCGCCCAAGCGGCCGCCGCGGATATGGACGGGCTCGAGGCCGCGGCGCGCATCGGTGAAGGCGATGACGTCGGTGTTGTCGGGCAGGTCGATGAACCCGTGCTGCAGCTCGAGGACTTCCTTCAGGTCGGTGACTGGGAGCGCCTCGATCTCGGCCGCGGTCACGACATCCCGCGCGCCGGTCGCCTCGACGTCGATGAGCGGGGTCGATTCGACTTCGACGACCACCTCCTCGATCTCCACCGCCCGGGAAGGCAGCTGGAAGTTGACCTGCCGGGTCACGTCGACGTTGATGGCGACGTTCTCTTTGCGCACCGTGGCGTAGCCGATGATCTCGGCCACCACGGTGTAGTTGCCCACCGGCAGGTTGATGAGGAAGTAGCGCCCATTCTCCTGTGTGAGAACTCCGCGCTCGAGTTCCTCGATGTAGATCTGGACGCCGGCGATCGGTTCACCGGTCTGAGCGTCGGTCACGACCCCGGTCACTTTGCCGGTCTGTGCCCAGACGGGTGTCGCGCCGAGCAGCAGCGCTGCGGCGAGCAAGAGGTGCCGCATCGCTTCCTTGATTGAGACGCGCATGTCAAATCCTCCAGGCGAGCGGGTGGTGTACCCCGGCTTCATCGCGCGGGAAGCGGTAGAAGGAAAGTTGAGAGTGATTATCGAACGGCAATTCGGCCCACGGCGCGGCCCTCGGCTGCTAACGTCGCCGTGTGCGAAGTATCGCGGTATGGCAGGACTTGTGAGGCGCGAGCGGGCAGCGTTGCGGCGAAGCGTGAGTCGGCGAGGCGCAAAACGACCCCGCGGTTGTGTCCCACGTTCAACTGCCCAGATTTTTTGCTGCGGCTGACATACCAAGTACGAGCCCATCCCAAGGCCCCCTTCACCGGTGCGCTGTGCGCAGACCAGCGATTTTGGCAGCGACCGCTAATCGCAAATGGGGTTGACTAATCCTATGTAGGATATACAACACGGAATGTCAAGAGGCCGGAAGCCGAATCGTTAGCCGACAAAGAACATGTGACTTTACCGTCGCCATTGGGCCTGGCCATCACGTCACGTCCTATCGACTCGAGCACGGAGGTCGGAACATGCCTATCTTGTCTCTTCGCATCCGCTCGACGATCGTGGCCGCCGCCGCGGTTTGCGCCTTTCTCTCGCAGGCAGTGGCACAACCGTCGATTCGAGAGTACGCGCGCGGGTTCGAGAAGCGCGACGGCTACCTGCCGCTCTACTGGGATGCCGGCCAGGGTCGTCTGCTGCTGGAGATCCCGAACCTGAGCGAGAATTTCCTTTACCTGACGTCGTTGGCCACCGGCGTCGGCGCCAATGCCGTCGGCCTCGATCGCGGCATGATCGGTGAAGAGGCGATCGCGCGCTTCGAGCGCGTTGGCCCGCGGGTGCTGTTCGTGCTGCAGAATCCGCGCTTCCGGGCGACGACGGACAGCCCGGACCTGAAGCGTTCGGTCGAGCAGTCGTTCCCGACGTCGACCGTCGCCGCGTTCGACGTCCTTGCCGAGGAAGGCGAACGGGTGCTGGTCGACGCCACCGAGTACTTCCTGACCGACGCGATGGATGTAGCGGGGACGTTGAGGAGCCGTGGGGCGGGAGAGTATCAGCTGGATCCCGATCGCAGCACGATCTACCTGCTGCGGACGAGGGCGTTTCCGATCAATACCGAAGTCGAGGCGTCGCTCACCTTCGCCAGCGTTTCGCCGGGCTCCCAGATGCGTGAGCACGCCCCCGACGGTCGGGCCGTGACACTGCGGCAGCACCACTCGTTCGTGCAGATACCCGATGACGAGTACAAGCCGCGCCGCTTCGACCCGCGGATCGGCGTCTATCCGTTCACCTTCTACGACTACGCGAAGTCGCTGGACCAGGACTACGCGACGCGCTGGTTGCGTCGTCATCGGCTGATCAAGCGGGACCCGAACGAGCCGTTGGGCGAGCCGGTCGAGCCAATCGTCTATTATATGGACCGGGCCGTCCCCGAGCCGTACCGATCGGCGTTCAAAGAGGGGGTGGCGTGGTTCGCAGAGGTGTTCGAGGCGGCGGGGTTCAAGGACGCCTTCCGGGTCGAGGACATGCCGGCGGACATGGATCCGCTGGACGCGCGCTACAACGTTATCCAGTGGGTGCACCGTACCGAGCCGGGCTCGTCCTGGGGGTCCTCGTTCTTCGATCCGCGCACCGGAGAGATCATCAAGGCGGCGGTACGGATGGACTCGCACCGCTCGCTGGTGGACTACGACATCTACGCCGGCGCGCTGCCGGCGACCGCGGGGGAGGGAGCGGCGGACCCATTTCTGGTCGATCCGGGATTGGGAGAGTGGGTCGCCTCGTTCGATGCCGACGTGAGCGGCGAAGAGTTTGCCATGGCGCGGCGGCGACAGCACGCCGCGCACGAGGTGGGACATACGTTAGGGCTGGCCCACAACTTCATCGCCGCCAGTTATGGGCGCGCCTCGGTGATGGACTATCCGGCGCCGCTCATCCGAATCGTGAACGGCGAGCTGGATCTGAGCGACGCCTACCGGCCCGGCCCGGGCGCCTACGACAGCCTGGCGATCCGCTGGGGTTACACGCAGTTCCCGGAGGGCGAGGAGGATGCGGGGCTGCGGGCGATACTGGCGGAGGCGGAAGAGCAGGGGATCCAATTCATCACCAATCCCGATGAGGCGGGCGCCAGTTCGTATCCGGCGGCCACGACGTGGGTGAACGGCCGCGACATGCTGGAGGAGCTGACCCGGGTGATGGAGGTGCGGCGCTTCCTGATGGAGCGCTTCGACGAGACCGCGATCCAACCCGGCGAGCCGATGGCGTTGCTGACGAAGCGGTTCACCACGGTGTACCTGCATCATCGTTTCACGCTGGGCGCGGCGATCAAGGCGATCGGCGGGATGGAGTTCCGTTATGCCGTGCGTGGGGATCTAACCCCGCCGACCCGGATCATCGCGCCCGAGCGGCAGCGGCGGGCGCTGGAGCTGCTGCTGGACGCGCTGGAGCCGGCGGAGCTGGCGATCCCCGAAACGGTGCTGGCGTTGATGGCGCCGCGGTCCTACGGCTACGCGACCGACCGGCGGACGCTGGGGTCGGCCGCGGGTCCAGCGTTCGACCAGATCGGCGCCGCACGGACGTTGGCGACGATGGTGGTCCGGGGCATCCTCCATCCGGAGCGGGCGGCGCGGCTGGTGGCCTTCGCCGATCGTGACCCGGAGCTACCGACGCTGGAGGAAGTTGTCGGTCGGATGATCGAGCGCACCTGGGCCGCCGGGATGCCGGACCGGCATGCGGTGCTCCGGCGGGTCTCAGAGCGTGCCGTTCTGGACGAACTGGTGCGGCTGGCCTCGGACGCGGACGCTACGGTGGAAGCGCGGGCGGGCGCCGAATGGGGCTTGCGGCGCGTCGCGGCGGCAATCGAGGCGCGAGAGGCGCTGTCGCCTGAAATGGAAGCGCACGATGCGCTGGCCGCCGCCGATATCGTGCGGTTCATGGAGCGGCGCGATGGAGGGACGGAAAGCTCCGAACCGCTGACGGCCCCGAGCGGCACGCCGATTGGCGGTCGCTAGCGGGGCCGTCGAGGCTAGCCGTCCCTCGGCTCAAGCAGACGGGCGACTACTGCTGAAGCTCTGGATGGCGGCTGGGAAAGTAGATGGCCGTGGCCACGTAGCGTTGGCCCGCTGTCGAATAGCCCATCTCTTGGATCAGTATGGCATCGGCCCCCTGCTGACCTGCCCAGGACTTCAGCCATTCGAGCCCGAACTGCCAGGTCTCTTCGTCGTCGCATGTAGTCGTCCCGGTCTCGCGGGCGCATTCATCGCTGGTGAAGGCTCGCTCCATGAACGCCATGCGCTCGTACTCCTCGGACGGGAACTGGCCGCCCGGTTCGGAATAGACCTCGACCTGGTCGGGTGACACGGGCGGCAGCTTCACACCGGAGCAGGCGACCAAAACTGCGGCGAGCAAGAGTGCTGGAACGATGCGCACGTCAACCTCCTTGTTCCGCAGAGGGAAG
>JASFMO010000225.1:0-6035 GCA_050117535.1 Gemmatimonadales bacterium
TCGCTCCTGTCGTCAACACGGCCGCGGTCGACGACCCGGTGATCATCCCGCCGGCCATGGCGAACAGCATCATCAGTACGAGTAGAGTGGCGGGCCGATGATGGAATTGGGTGATCATTCCGTAAGCGACCGTGTCGAGCAACCCGGACGCCTGGATCATCCGCATGAATACCATCGCCGTAGCGATGATCAACAGCGTATCGAGGTAGCCGAGCGTGCCCTCGACCAGGTGTCGCAACGGGAAGCCCAGGCCACCCACGACCGCTCCGACGACGGATGCCGCCACGAGCGATATCGAGACCGGTAGCTTCAAGGCGAACGTGCCGACTACGAAGATCCCGACCATGGCCAACAGGGGCCACATCTCCGGGAGGTATGAGCTCACCTGAGGAACTTCCCCAAATCGGTCCCTTCCAGCGCGTCCAGCGGAAATGGGAATCCGATCTCGATCCTCCGATCGGGGGAGACCATCAACCCATAGTTGTCGAGGATCGCATTCACCGTTCGCAATTGCGTGTGGACGCGGTCGGACAGCGGCGACTCAGGGTGAATCACCACATCGGGATTCTCGATGGATTCCTCTTGCCCCGGGTTGGGAGTCTCCACCAAGAACGCGTAGGCATCGGTGTGGTCGCCGAACTCACGGTGGCTGAGGCCGTGAAACTCCTCCCGAGACGCCTCCTGTTTCAGAACTATCCCGTCCATCTCAAGATCCAGGGTCGCCATCGCCCCGATCTCCAACGCACGCGGGTGACAGACGAGCATGTGCGCCATCCGCGAGGTGATGGAGGACTCGTGCATATCGATGACGACGTCGACACCCTCCTGAGCGGCAAGTTGGAACAGGGCGTAGCTGATCTGCTGAGTCAGCGTACCGTCGGCCTTGCCTGGATGGTTGCGGTTCAGGTTGCGCGCCTCTTGCCCGGGGAGCTCACCCCCGGACGGGTAGTGAACGAACACCTCGGGATCGGGGTCCTGATACTCGACGGGGGTCAATCGGCTCCCGTAGCGGAAGCGGCGCGTCTCGCCGGAGGCGGTCGTCAGCTCGACCCATTGTGGACTTCCTGGGTGGCGGGTTCCGTCGTTGTATTGGGCAGCGCTGTTGTTGGCGTGGGGAACAACGATCACGGTTCCCTGAGCGACCGATCCTCGTTCTACGACGAGAATGGCGGCCAGAACACCGGCGATTTCGTTGGCGTGGGTTCCGCCGAGCAGAAGAAGGGTGCCGCCTTCTCGCTCGCCCTGCATCACGTAGATCGGCGAATCCCCGGGGGTGTTCGCCAGCGCGGGGTGATAACTGCTCAGCCAGCGCGTCGCCGTCACGCCGTAGCCCGGACGGATGTCATGGGATGTCGGCTCGACCGCGAACGCCACCGACCCACACACGATCAAGGCGCAGGCCGTCGGGCGGAGCACGATTCCCCTCGGTCTGAAATTCATCTGGCTTCCACGCAAGTCCATTGGGCTATTGGCCGGCCTCGATGCCGAATGACTGTCTCAGCACATCGACGGCATCGAGCGTCCTGGCTATGTAAGTGATCGGAATCCCGTGCTCGGCCGCGATGCTCGTGAATAGCCCGTCCGCATTGCCATTGGCCTCTTCCGCCTCCGCCCAGTCCTGGTCCGGGGGGGCGCCTTTGACGATGAGGTGGTCGACGAGGGGAGCGAAGGTCGTGTTCACCCGATCGCTCGAAGGCCCGCGCCGCGTGCCACCCTCGATATGCATGGCGACGATGGACATACCCAACTCGCGCGCTTTCTCGAACAACTCGGTTGCCCAGGTGACCTCTTCGTCCATGTCGACTCCGGCCGCACCGAGCCCTTTGGTGCTGGCGCCGAGGACCACCAAGAGTGTCTTGTATCCCTCCAGCATCTCGACGGCGGGCCGCGGCTCGAACGTGAACTCCAACCCGGCCCTGCGCGCCAGCACTTTGGCTTGCTGGGCTCCGGCGCTCTGACCGACGGAGGCGATGAAGACGGGTGATTCAAACGTCGATGGCTCGGCGGCCACGTCGCGCTCCATCGTGAGCGCCGCGCCACCCGCAACGATCAGCGCCAGGGCGAAGGTCCATCCGTGGCGTGTATTCATGTCTTCTCCTTGCTGTACGAGAGGCATCCGGAGACGGAACGAAACGGCTCCGGGCGGATATCAAGCCTACCTCGGCCCCGCCGCTCCGCCAGCCCGGCGGAAAGATCCTACGCCTGTCATCAGGCCGTCTTCCACGATGATGGCGTTGATGCCTCCGAAGTAGTAGTCGAGTTCTCCGTGTGTCACATCCAGCGTGTGTCCCAGAGCCTCCAGCGCCGCCATCGTTTCAGCCGAGTAACCGCCCTCAATGTGAAGCTGGGTGTAGGCGACCCGACTGGTGAACTTCGGCGCCTTGATCGCATCCTCCAATGACATTCCGAAGTCGATGACATTGACGATCGTCTCGACTACGGTGGACGGAATACGCCCCGCCCCGGGCGTTCCGAGTACGAGGAATACCTGCCCCGCCGAGTCACGCACGATCGTGGGTGCGATCACCGTTCGCGGTCGCTTGTAGGGGCCCACGACGTTCACGTCATTCGGCCGGTCCGGGTTGTAACTATTGAAGTTGTGCAATTCATTGTTCATGAAGAACCCGTAGCCGGGGATCATGTCCTGCGATCCCCAGAAACTGGAGATCGTCTGCGTGATGCTGACCGCATTTCCAGCTTCGTCCAACACGCTGATCTGCGTCGTGGACGGGGATCCCGCTCCGTCGGTGGCCCCGACGGGAGCGGCCATGAAAGGATAGGGATCGCCGGCGGGAACCTCTCTCTTCGGCACCATGGCCGCACCGGGATCGATCAGAGCCGCTCGTTCCGCCGCGTATTCCTTGGAAAGCAATCCGGCCAACGGAACGTGGTACAAATCCGGGTCTCCGATGTAGGGTCCACGGTCGGCCGATGCCAACAGCAAGGCTTCGGCCATCAGGTGGATCGCCCCCGGGTCGTCCCAGCCGCCGTATGCGGAGAGGTCGAAGTGCTCGAGGATGTTCAGCGCGACAACGATACCGGCGACATTCGGGGGTGTGCCGATGACGGTGTACCCACGGTACTCGCTGACGATGGCGTCGCGCACCACGGCTTGATAGCGCTGCAGGTCGGCGCCGGTGAACCAGCCGCCCATCGCTTCGACGATCGCGCTGGCGATCTCTCCGCGATAGAACGCATACGCCCCCCGCTCGGCGATCAATTCCAGCGCGTATGCGAGATCCTCGTTGACAACCAAAGAACCGATTTCGGGGATCAGCCCGTCGGGGAAGTAGATCGGTCCGATGACCGGATCATCCCCCGAATCGGTGTAGCCGTACAGTTCGGTCAGCCGATCGAACAGAACCGCATCGAGCGCGAACCCTTCGCGAGCGAGCCGGATCGCCGGGGCCATCACTTCGTCGAGCGTCTTCGTTCCGTATTCTTGCAGCGCGAGGGTGAGACCGGCAACCAGGCCGGGGATGCAGGTTGATTCCGGACCCGTCATCGCGCTCGCGTCGGTTGCGATCGTCACGTGTCCCGGCGACCAGGAACGAAAGTCGACCGCGAGGTCGCGACCGTCGGCGAGGCTGAGCACCATGTACCCCTCTCCGCCCAGCCCCGACGCATTGGGTTCGACGACGGTGATGGCGAACGCCGTCGCGACGGCGGCGTCAACCGCGTTGCCACCGGCGGCCAGTATCTCGGCGCCCGCCGCGGAGGCCAGCTCGTGCGCCGACGCCACCATCCCCTTCGTTCCCGTCGCCAGCTGTTGGGCATCGGCGGCAACGGGAAGAAAGGCGATACCCGATATCAGCAGTACGGTCAGAAGCCTGTGGCACGAGCCCTTCCGCATCTCTCTATCTCCCTCTTCCGTTCCGTGTCGTTCGTACCCTACCGGCCTTTGACCCCTACGGCCTAGTACCCCGCCGCTTGACCGGGACGCCGTGGATCGGCGACTCCAAGGTAGGAGGACGCACCCGCGCCATCGAAGATCGCGACCGCGTGGACGCCGCCGAAGTACAGATCGAACGCTCCCTTGAGCTCGACCGGATGCGCTCGTTCTTCCATCGCGTTCACCCAGGAGGTCGGAAACCGCGATTCGATGTACAGCGTCGAGCCTTCACTGTCGAATCGCGCCGCGTCGACGGCTTCGTCCAGCGAGAGCCCCCAATCGACCAGGCCGACGACCAGCTGGACCAGGGTGCTGGTGATCCGCGTACCTCCCGGCGTACCCAGGATGTACCGTGGGCGGTCGTCTTCGAGCACGAAGAGCGGCGACATGTTGCTGAGGGGGATCTTTCCAGGCGCGATGCTGTTTGGGCCGCCCGGTTCGGGATCGAAGTCGGCCATCGTGTTGTTCATCAAGATTCCGGCTTCAGGGACGAACACATGTGCGCCCAAGAAGAAGTTGATCGACTGCGTGAGGGCGACCATGTTCCCGTTGACGTCGATCGCGGAGACGTGCGTCGTGCTGCCCGAGAAGTCGTCCAGCGGCTCCGGGTTGAGAAGCGCTCTACGAGGATCGATCCTAGCACGCTGTCGAGTGGCCCACTCGAGAGACAGCAGTCGCTCCGGCGGGACTTCGCTGAAGGCAGGATCGCCCAGGTAGGCTAACCGATCGGCGGACGCCAGCTTGGTCGCTTCGACCATCCAATGCGCGGCACCCGGGTCGCCCGGCTCCATCGCCGCGAGGTCGATTCCCTCGAGGACATGAAGCGTCTCGAAGATCGAAATCGCGCCTGCCGGCACCCGAACTCCAATCAGGGTTCGCCCCCTGTACGTCGTGCTCAACGCGGGTTCCTCGGCGACGGTGACCGAGGCGAGATCCTCGAGCGAGAGGATGCCGCCGGCCTCGCCCACTGACCGAACCATCGCCTCGGCGATCTCGCCACGATAGAATGCCTCGCTTCCATCCGCGACGATCGTCCGCAACGTTTTTGCCAGGTCAGGTCGGCGCATCGTCTCGCCGGGTTCATACGGCAGACCGTCGTTCAAAAAGACCGCGCCCATCGTTTCGTTGGCGAGCAGGACATCGTAGGTGTTCAACACCGTCCTGTACAGGTTCTCGCTGACCTTGAAACCACCCTCGGCGAGCCGAATCGCCGGTTCGAGCACGTCGGCCAGAGGCAGCCGCCCGTGCTTCCTGTGGGCCTCGAGCAGCCCGGCAACCATGCGTGGAACCGCGACCGCGCCTCCGCCGAGTCGGCGGAGTGCTGTCTGGGAGGATTCGTCGGTCGGCCCGTTCCAGCGGCCGGGCAGGCCCGGGCCACCCAGGGAGAACATCTCCGGCGTCGACGCCGACGGCGCGAACTCGCGGTAGTCGAGTGCGGCGTATTCGTCTTCCGCCGCGTCGTAGTGCAACAGGAACCCGCCACCGCCTAGACCGGAAGCCTCGGGCTCGACCACCGCCAGCGAAAACGCGGTGGCCGCGGCGGCGTCCATAGCGTTGCCCCCGCGTCGCAGGATCTCGGCACCAACGCGTGCCGCCTCCGGATGCGCGGCCACGACGACGCCGTGGTTGGCACGGACAACCTTCCCAACGACGATGGGGGATTCTTGTCCCGTAGCCGGTGCCGGGTGAATGCCGGCGGATAGCACAAACAAGAGAAGCGCGAGGAAGACCACTCGCGCCGATCGCGCATCACCAGACTGTGCCTGCGGCATGATGGATCTTACGGCTGAGAAACAACCGCGGCAACTCACCGCTCTTGTCATCGCGGCGTTTTCGGGGTACCGCGAGGAAGGGCTTGGAGGGCCTCTAAGTGCTTACTTCGTATACTTCTACAAATGACCGGGGTGGGGCTCGACATTGAGGGCGCCGGCAGGCGCCTTCATACCGAGCACCGCGAGCCGTGCGAGCGGTGTGAGACTCCACCCACGACCAGTGCCAGCCAGCGTCGGTGGGCGCTGTCACCGCTGTCGTCACCGCACACCCCCAAACCTTTCTACCCGTATCTCTCCAGCAGTGCCTGGAAGCGCGGGTGGCTCTGTTCACGGACAGCCGGATAGCACCGTCACGCCTTTGGCTTCTAGCG
>JASFMO010000226.1:0-6031 GCA_050117535.1 Gemmatimonadales bacterium
CCCATACAGCGCGGCGGCCCAGTGCGCCAGGTCCGCCGTCGTCGAGGCGAAGCCACCTCCGGCCCACTCGAACTGCGGGTTGATCACGAATCGCCCATCTTCTCCTATGACTTCGTCGCTGCCTGTGAACGGATTGCCCGCCCCGGCGTACCCCTGTACCAGTCCCGGGATCTCGCGACTATCAGAAGGTACGGTATTGACCAGACCGAGCGGCCCGAGCAGGCGAGTGCGGACCTCGTCGTAGAGGTCCCGGCCTGTGATCCCTTCCACGATCATCCCCAAGAGGATGTAGTTGGTGTCCGAGTACTCCCACCCCTCCCCAGCGGCGAATGCGGCCGGCTCATCCAGGATGTAAGCCAGCAGATCGGCGGGTTCCCAACGGCGACTTGGATCGGCCGACAGCTGCGTCACGAATTCCTCCTTGAACTCGTATCGCATCACACCGCTGGTGTGGTTCATCAGGTTCCGTACGGTGATGGTATTAGCATTCGGGACCCGACCGAACCAGTCTCGGTCGCCCAGGTAGTCAGAGACCGGAGCCTCTAGGTCCAAGGCGCCTTCGGCCACCAACTGCAGGGCGACTGCGGCGACGAACGTCTTGCCCGTGCTCCCCACGAGCATGCGGTCGGTCGGCACCATGCGGACGCGTCGCGTCGAGTCCGAGTAGCCAACGCCGAGTGCGATCGTAGACCCGTCGGGGAGCTTCACGGCAGCGGTGGCACCGGGGAAGCGACCGCCGGCGTGCAGCGCCTCCAACGTCGCCTGCAGAGCGCCGCGCACAGCGGCGGTATCCACGACCGCCGTCGTCTGCGCCGTGAGTCGAGGCGCGGATGCGAGCAGTCCGACCAGAACGACGAGTGCGGCGCTTCTAGCGCGCGATTTCACCGACATGATTGCCCTCCTGGCGCCGGGCCACGGACGACGCCCGCACCGAATATCGACCTCGGATTCTAGAGCGTAGAGACAAGCCACTTCATTGCCCCGGTCCGCGCCTGTGCGCGCTGTTCTACGAGCACGAGCCCGTGCGGTCACCCACGCTGAACGCGCACCTCGAGAGCTGATTCCTCAGTTGGGCCGGTCTCCAGTCGACGCGCAGGTCATCGAGACGCTCGCCCACCAGCTCGATTCGGTTCTCGCGAATCTCACCCAGCTCCATCTCGTAGGCCATCTGCAGCTGCCGACAGCCGGAGACGCTGTGGCTCATCACTCGCGCGGCGGTGGCGTCGGCGGCCACCGGATCCGTGCTGGCCAACAGCAACCAAGAGCCGAGGCGATCGCTCATGTCCACGGTGATCCCACCCGAGCCGGTGGTGGGCCCATCGCCCTCCATGCCGATGGAGAAATCGATGATGGCGAGATCGGGTCTCACCGCATCGACGATGTCGAGGTAGATCGCCGCGATCGCCTGCGGACTGCTGTGATCGAATTCCTTGCCGCGGTCCCAGGCGCTCCCCGTCCAGTGCGCGTAGCGCGACAAAGGCGTTACGCCGACGAAATTCTTGAGCGAGAGCGTCAGCTGCGCCGAGGAATGTGTCTTGGCAACCGGCAGGGTGATGACACGGTCCGCTCCCGCCACCAGGCTGGATACGGCGATCCGACCGAGGTAGGTACGCGAGGGAACCTCCACCCACTCGGGTGAGTCGATCTCCAGCGACGCGACGGTGACAACCCCCTCGTACATCGAGCTGAGCCGCTGGGCTTCACTGGCGATGCTCGCGCCGCCATCGAGCGTTCTGGCAAGCTCCCAATCCAGACTCGGCATCTGCGAGCCATCGCCGATCACCACCTCGGAGGCTCCGACCCTCAGGCATTCCTCAGCCACGGCGATGACGATCTCGGGCTTTGTGCACTCGCCGTTGAGAAACCGGTTGCCCGTCGCTGCCCAAGGCAAGGTGACCATGTTCGGTTTGATGAACACCGTCTCCCCCTCACCCACGACCCGGCCTATTCCGCCGATGCCTTCCAAGACATCGCGGGTCATCACGGCCAAATCATCACCGCGAACAGCCGCCACCTGCGCCGTGGGGTCCGGGGGAGTCGTCGGCCCGCCATCACAGCCGACCAGCGCCGCCCCGCCGAGGGCATAGGCCGAGACGCGCATGAACTCCCGCCGGCTGATGTCAGCACCCAGTGGAGCGGAACCCGCCGATGGCTTTGACATCCTGGCCTCCGAATCATACCCAGCGCTGCGACGAACACAGACGAGATGAAGACTCTTCTAAGGGACAGTACGCCCTCGGGGTCGTCAGCGATTCACGACCGGACGATGGGGTGCTGGGCGCCGGCTCTGGGGTCCCCGGGTTCTTCGTTCGAGCGGCAGACCCGGACATCCAGCCCCCCCGCGGCCGGCAGAACGACGGCACCGCCTGGGGCCGATGTCATGATGTCGAACGCCACCGGTGGACCCGCCCCGAAATCCAGCTCGTAGACGGGCAAGCGCGACAGGTTCGTGACCAGAATGCCATCGCGCGGGTGAATCACGTGACAATGCTCGAAGACTCCCAAGCCTTCCTGTCTGCGAAGCGACTCGAGTACCCGAAGTCCCTTGGCCACATACTCTTCATCAACCGCGGCCACGGCTTCCCGCACCTTTCCAGCCAGTAGACCGAGCGAGGCGTTGGCGAGCACGGCGCGGTCCAGTGAGGCGGTCGTCAGGGTAACCGCGCACCCGAAATACGTTCGCGGGACTGACCTCACGATGCGGCGGAAGTCGACGGGACAACTCAGATAAGCGATCCGGCTCGAATCGGCCGTCCGTGCACCGAAGTATCGCTTCCAGAGCCAGGCCGCGACTACATCGTTGAACGACAGCCTACCTTCACAGTTTCTTCGTGCCTCCGCCAGCAGCGCTTTGGCTTCTTCCTCCGAGAAGAGGTAGCGGTCCCACAGCAGGTTCCTCCTGTCGATCGCCGCCCGTCGTTCGTCCCAGAACATCCCGCAGGACGCCCGGACTTCGTCGGCCGTGATACGCGCCTGTGGCGGCGCTGGGTCCGGCAGCAGAAACCGTCGGTCATGCGACGGAGGGTGGATCTCCTTGCCGCGGTGAATCTTGGCCCAACTCGACAGGAAGTGGAAGAAACTGAAACCATCGACCAACGTGTGCGACAGACTCGCGCCCAGAACAGTGCCTGCCGGCGTATGCGTGAGCTTGATTCGCGTCAGCGGTTGTCGCTCTACGCTGTCGACGGGATCAAGGAAGACATATCGCGCCTCGAATGACTCTGATATCGTGGCCGTCGTGAACGTGGCCCCATCGACCGTGTGGTGGAACTCCAACGCGGCCTCCGAGGCGCGCTCGAGTTGGCTCCGGACTCGCGGAAAATGCGAGACCGTTTGTTCGAAACTCGCCTCGAGCCGATCGGTCTCGAGTTCGACGTCATAGGCGAAAACGAATTCAATCGGGTACGATCCCACGCCGGTGAAGACGTACTCGATCGGAGATAGAGGCACCGCCGTCATGCTCGTGACCTCGTCGTGGGGGTCGCACTGCGCGGTCACATTCTGGCGTGGGGGCATGCCGAAATGCAATGGCGAAGAGCGAAACGCCTTATTCTAGGGTGACGGATCCCTGCGCCGGTCGCCCATCAGCTCTCTCGCCAACGCCCGCAACAACTCCCGTCGCACACCGTCCAGCTGCTGACGCAACCACGACTCGTCCCGACGGCCAGAGCGTCGTAGCATCCAGTACGGCGAACAGCTTTCTTCGGGCGCAGTGCCGGGTAGGAAGTACTCGAGCGAGCCGCGGCAACCGGGCCCGGCCAGCAGTCCGGTCCGAGGATCGATCTCGACAACCTCCAGGTCGTCCGGAGGGGAGAAGGCTGATTGCCCATAGGGGCCACGGTGGCCGTGCGGGCCGATGGCGGCGACGAGGAAGCGTGCGAACAGCGGCAGCGCCACCCTGGCGCCCGGCAGCCCGATGCTGTGCCCGTCGTCGAAACCGACCCAAACACCGACGGCCAGAGACGGCACATACCCGATGAACCAGCCATCCCGGAAGTCGTTCGTCGTTCCCGATTTGGCGGCCACGTCACCCTGGTAGCCCAGAGCCCGAAGCCCGCGGCCGGTACCCCGCTCGACCGCACCCCGTAGCGCGGACGTGACGAGGTAAGCCTCGGCGGGGTCGAACGCCTGCTCGCCCGCTTGCTCGCCTTCCTGCCGCAGGTTTCCTTCGCGATCGAGCACAGCGAGGATCGATCGCGAAGGGGCCCGGTACCCGCGGGCCGCGAGCACACCGTACGCTCGCGTCAGCTCCAGCAAACTGACCTCCGAAGCGCCCAAGGCGAGGCTGGGTACGGGGCTTAGTGGACTCTCGACACCGAGCTTGCGGGCGGTCTCTACAATGCGTGGTGGACCCACGGCCATACCCAGACGCGCGAACGGTACATTGAGCGAGCGCTCGAGAGCATCACGCACCGTCACCGCCCCCCGAAAACGCCGGTCGTAGTTGGAGGGTTCCCATTGCCCGGCGGCGGTCTCCACCACGAACCTTCTGTCCTCGAGGACCGACGCGAGGGTGAAGTGGCGGTCGGCTTCGTTCCTCCGGTCGCGCCGCGACAAGGCCGAAAGCGCTACAATCGGCTTGAAGGCGCTGCCGGGTTGCCGACGCGCCGAAACGGCCCGGTTGAATTGCGACTGGCCGTAGTCTCTTCCGCCCACCAGCGCCAAGATCTGACCGCTGCGCGGATCGAGGGCCACCAATGCCGCCTGGAGCGGAGCGTCCTCTCGCACGAGCGCCGGGTACTGGGACTCCAGCTGTGCGAGACCGGCGCGGACCGCGTCTTCGGCTGCCGCCTGCAGCCGTAGGTCGAGCGAAGTGAAGACCGCGGCGCCGCCGAGATCGGCCCCCGCCCCCGGCCCCAACTGCGAACGAACGAAATCGACGAAATAGCGCGCACTGCGCATGGGCGGTGGGGACTGTCTCACCCGCAACGGCCGATCTCGCGCCTCCGCGTAGGCTTCGTACGAGATCTTCTCTTGCTCGAGCATCCGCTCCAATACCAGGTCGCGGCGTTCCTTCGCGGCGGTCGAGTGTCGGAACGGCGAATAGAGGCTGGGTCCACGAATGAGCGCGGCGAGCAGCGCGGACTCGGCCAGATCGAGAGAAGTGACGTCCTTTCCAAAGTAGTACTGCGCGGCACGTCCCACGCCATGAATCGCCCAGCCACCGTCCTGGCCCAGGTACACTTCGTTCAGATAGGACTCGAGTATCTGCGGCTTCGAGTGACGCGACTCGAGCGCCACCGCCATAGCCGCTTCACGGACTTTCCGGAATATCGTGCGGCTTGGACTCAGGTACAGGTTCTTGGCGAGTTGCTGCGTGATCGTGCTGCCGCCTTGCCTAACCCGGCCGGCCCGAAGGTTGGCGAGTGCGGCCGCACCGATTCGCCTCAGATCGAGACCACCATGCTCATAGAAACGCTGATCTTCGATGGCCAGCACGGCGTCGACGAGAGAGGTCGGGACATCGGACAACAGAACCGCGATGCGGTCCTCTCCCAGTTCAACCGGCAGACTGCCGATCAACTCGGGTTCGAGCGTGACGTAGCTGACCCGACGGCCGTTCGGGTCTTCGAGGCTGGCGATGCGTCCTCCGTAGTCGACTCGCGCAGTCACGAGGCCGCCCGGACTCAGACGCTCGTGGTGGCGGAAATGCCGGCGACCGATCAGCCAGGTGCGGGAATCGAGGCGGTACGCGCCGGACCCGATCTCACCTCGCCGGATCGAAACATAGCCCAGCCTGTCTAGCTGTGACCGCACGAGGTCACGATCCGCGGGCATGCCGACATAGAGGACGAGGGGACGGGCGTAGATTCGTGTCGGTGTCGCATCAATGCGGCTGACCAATCGCGCCACCGTCACCGCCTCGAAGACAACGGAAGCCAGCCCGACCACCACGACGGCCACAAGAATGACAGCGGCGCGGACGGCCGTCGATCGGGAACGCCAGAAGCACCACATTGGCACGGTTCCTCCGCGCATTGGGCAAAACCAACCTAATCAGAGTGGCATCGTCACGACGCTTTTTTGACGC
>JASFMO010000227.1:0-6015 GCA_050117535.1 Gemmatimonadales bacterium
CCCACGATCGCGAGCGCGCGGCGCCCGGCTACTACTCCGTCGATCTTTTGACGACCGGCATCACCGCCGAACTCACCGCTACCGAGCGAGTGGGCATTCACCGTTATGTCTTTCCTACTTCGCCGGCCACTCAGCGTGCATCGGTCGTCGTCGATCTGGGCCATTCGCTCAACTGGGATCGGCCGACGGAGACGCGAATCAACGTCGAGGGCCCGACGTCGATCAGCGGATACCGGATGTCCACCGGTTGGGCCCGAGATCAACGGGTCTACTTCGCGGCGAGTTTCTCCAGTCCGTTCAGCTCGCACTGGCTGGAGAGCGAATGGGCCGACCCGGCTGCCCGCACCGAGCTCACCGGTACACGCGTGAAGGGGTGCTTCCAGTTCGGCGACTCGGGGCGTCGCATCCTTACGAAAGTCGGGATCTCGCCCGTGAGCATCGACGGCGCCAAACGCAACATGCGACAGGAGGCACCAGGCTGGGATTTCGACGCGATGCGGCGATCGGCGAGCGACGCCTGGAACCGCGTCCTCGCTCGAATTCGGCTGGCGACGGCGACGGACGAGCAGCGGGTTCTCCTCTACACGGCGCTCTATCATTCGCTCCTCGCACCCCAGCTTTTCTGCGACGATGATGGCAGCTACCGCGGCCCGGACGGCCATGTGCACCGCACAAGAGCCTTCCGCAACCACACGGTCTTCTCGCTGTGGGACACCTTCCGCGCCGAGCATCCCCTGCTCACGCTCGTACAACCGGAGTGTGTCGAGGATCTGGTTCAATCGATGATGGCTTTCTACCGCGAGGGGGGGCTGCTGCCTGTCTGGTCACTGGCCGGCAACGAAACGAACACGATGATTGGTTACCACTCGGTGCCGGTCATTGCCGAGGCTTGGTCTAAGGGGCTCACGCGCGTCGAACCACGCCAAGCGCTCGCCGCCATGACCAAGAGCGCGACTCAAGACGAGCACGGGCTCCGCTACTACAAGATGCCAGAGCCGAAGCGTTTGGACGATCTCGAAACAGCCGTGACATCGGCAAACCTTCGCCGCATCAACGAGGTCAAACAAGACGAACTTTCTCGGCTAGGTGCTTTGATCAACGGTTACGAGCGTTCGCTGGCCGGCGACACGCTTCGTTACCACTCTCCCAGCTCGGACTCTCACTCCGCACTACTCATACGCACCGAAGACGGACGAAAGAAGATCCAGTGGGTAACCGCACCCGTACCGGCCGAGGCGGCCGGAAAGCCCATCTCTTTTGTCTGGCTGGCCGGCATCGACGCCGGCGAGAACCGGCACCGCTTCGAGCTATCGATCAACGGACGGCCAACGCTGCAATTCCGCGGACCGCGTCCGCCGGACGAGAACTTCCGCACAACGACCCCCAGCGGAATCGAGCTCTCGTTCCGAGCGACACACACCGACCAGCACGAGGATCTGTTCGGCTTCATGTTCCTAACACTGCCGACTGGCTTGGCTGCGGGTGAACGGCTGACGCTCAGCGTCACGGGTGAGCCGGCTGGCACGAGCGATTGGTACATGACGTTCGACCACCCCATGCTCCCGAGCCTCGACGCCGAGAACCTCTATGCCTTCGCGCGTGACGGCCGACAGAGCCACCAAGTCGCAAAGGTGCGTATCGAGCATCTGGGAGAACCGGTCGACGCGGAAGTGCGCATCGAGGATCAACGCCCCCGCAAACTCAGACTCCAGTTTGGCACCAATCAGCTGCTCATGCCGGTCCCGGCCGTGCTTGAGGAAACACCGATCGTGGTTCTTCTTTCGATCGCAGGGCAACCGGTGACCCAGACGCAGTTGCGGCTGCGTCCCGTCCGACCGTTCGGCTACATCCCCGCCGATTGGGAGAGAGAGTCGGTGTCCAAGACCTTGGAGTACGCCTACGACGATTGGTGCATCTACAAGTTCGCGGAGAGTATCGGGGAAGACTACGACGCGGTGACTTTTCGCGACCGAGCCGAGTACTACCGCAATGTCTTCGACCCAGATACGGGGTTCATGCGCGGCCGGCTGTCCGACGGCACTTGGAAGGAGCCGTTCTCGCCCGTGGCCGCATCGCACAGACAGGACGAGTACACCGAGGGCAACGCCTGGCAGTATTCCTGGTACGTTCCTCACGACGTTCAGGGCCTCATCGATCTGATGGGCGGCCGCGAGGCTTTCATCGCCAAGCTGGACGAGCTGTTCGAACGCTCTTCCGACCTAGAGGGCGCTGCCCCACCGGACATCAGCGGCATGATCGGCCAGTACGCGCACGGCAACGAGCCGAGCCACCATATCGCCTATCTCTACTGCTACGCGGGCGCGCCGTGGAGGACCCAAGAACGCGTCCGCCAGATCACCGACTCGCTGTACGACCCGTCACCGGAGGGTTTGCCTGGAAACGAGGACTGCGGTCAGATGTCGGCGTGGTACATCTTGAGCGCCATCGGCTTCTACCCTGTGAACCCGGCGGAAGGCATCTACGTTATCGGCACGCCACACTACGAACGGGTCGTCCTCGATGTAGATAAAGGGCGACGGTTCGTCGTCGAAGCACCGGGCACCTCGTCTGACAGCAAGTACATTCGCTCGGCAGCGTTGAACGGGCACCCGTTGGATCGCTGCTACATCACACACGCCGAGGTGGTCGCCGGCGGCACCCTGATATTCCAGATGGCTGATAGGCCCAACAAAACCTGGGCGGCCGGGCCACTATCGGCGCCGCCATCGCTGACAAGGCGATAACGTCCGGCTACCGGCATGGCGAACAACTGGAGGCGCGTTCGAATGATTTCCCGTCGCGAGATGGTTCGCTCGACCGGCATCGCCGCTCTCGGGCTCGCAGCCGGATTGGATCGCCTGAGCGCCGCACCGGCCGCGCTCCAAGAGCTCGTTGTGCAGCGTCGCCCCATCGACCAGCGAAATTTCGTCAGCGAAGCGGTCGAGGCGACCATTGCACGCGTGAAGAGCGACATCGCCGACCCCGAGCTCGCCTGGATGTTCGAGAACTGCTACCCGAACACATTGGACACGACCGTAAGGTTTTCGACGCGGGAAGGCCGGCCGGACACGTTCGTGATTACCGGCGATATTCACGCCATGTGGCTGCGCGATTCGACGGCTCAGGTTTGGCCCTACTTGCCACTGGCAACGGAGGATGCGGAGCTGCGGACGCTGCTGGCCGGCGTCATCAACCGACAGACCCGGTGTATCCTGATCGACCGGTACGCCAACGCCTTCAATGACGGGCCGACGGGCGGGGGGTGGGAGAGCGACCTCACCGATATGAGGCCGGAACTGCACGAACGGAAGTTTGAAATCGACTCGCTCTGCTACCCCGTTCGCCTAGCTCACGGCTACTGGAAAACGACCGGCGATGCGTCGGTCCTCGACCGCGATTGGCAAGCCGCGGCGCGCCTCGTGCTGAAGACGTTCCGCGAACAGCAACGCAAGAACGACAGCGGACCCTACAAGTTCCAGCGCGTCACCGCTGTAGCGTACGACACGGTGCCCTTGGGCGGCTACGGTAATCCGACGAGGAAGGTCGGCCTGATCCATTCGATGTTCCGGCCGTCGGATGACGCTTGCGTCTATCCGTTCCTGGTGCCCTCGAACCTGTTCGCCGTGGTAGCGCTGGGGCATCTGAGTGAGATCTTCCGCGAAGAAGTCGGTGACTCTGTCTTCGCTACAGAATGCGAGGAACTGGCCGGCGAAGTCGCCGCCGCGATCCGAGAGCACGCCGTCATCGAGCATCCGACGCGCGGACGAGTCTATGCCTACGAGGTCGACGGCTTCGGCAATGCGCTGTTCATGGACGACGCCAACGTTCCCAGCTTACTGGCCCTGCCCTACCTGGACGCGACGGACGTATCAGATCCGCTCTATCAGACGACCCGACGTCTGATCCTCAGCGGCGACAACCCCTACTTCTTCCGCGGCGACGCCGGTGAGGGCATCGGCGGACCGCACGTCGGTCTCGACATGATCTGGCCGCTGGGCATCACAATGCGGGCGCTCACGAGCCGAAACGCCGATGAGATACTTCTGTGCCTTCGCTTGTTGAAGGGTACCCACGCCGGAACCGGTTTCATGCACGAGTCTTTCCACAAGGATGACCCCACGAACTACACACGCGCGTGGTTTGCCTGGGCCAACACCCTATTCGGCGAGCTAATCGTGAAGCTGCACCGCGACCGTCCCGAACTGCTGACCCGGCCGCTGTAAGGTCGCCATGCCGACGATCGATCGACGCCGCTTCGTTCAGTCGCTGGGTGCCGCCGCGGTCGCCGGTTCGGTTCCCGGTCCGCTGTATGCCATTCTCGTATCGAGTGCCGACGTGCAGGTCCAACGATCACTACGGATCGCCGTGCTCTCTGAGCCTGATTTTCCGACCATCGATGGCGTACCCTGGGACGAGCAGAGACTGCGCCGGTCACTCCCCGAGTTCGACTGGATGGCATTCTCGGTCAACGACCTCGAGCGGCTCACGCCCGAGGCCGTCGATGCGTTCATCAACCCTTATGGTTCGGCATTCCCCAAGCCGGTATGGGAGCGACTGCTCGCGTATCTCGAACGCGGCGGCAACTGGATCAACCTGGGCGGCGTGCCGTTCGCCGTGCCTGTCAACCGCGAGGGCGGCGATTGGCGGTCGGAGGTCCGCCAAACCGCCTATCACAAGCGGCTGGGCATCACTCAAGCCTTCCCGGTCGACGTATCCGGGGCGAACGACTTCAGACCTAACCCGCAGGTATCATACACGGACTCACTCGTGGATGGCCTGAAAGCCCAGACCGTATTCGAGCTCTACTACCGCCTCACGGGCGAAAAGCGGTACCCCGACGAAGACGGTTCCGACGGACCGCGAGAGGCGATCGTCGAGCCGCTGGTGTCGGTGTTCGACGGCGGCGAACACCCGGTGGCGGCACCCATCGTGCGACTGGACAGGCTGCTGGGACCCTACTCGGGCGGCCGCTGGATCTTCGTCAGCTCGGATGGCCCGATTGCGGACGACGCGCTAGGCGCGCTAGTCCGCGATGCCGCAGCAGGGGCGCACCGTTTGCGCGTCCAACCGTCCTATGCCTGCTACCGGGATGGCGAGACGCCGGTCATCGTGACGACGCTCGGCTCTCCGGGCTCGGAGCGACCGAAGACGGCCTTGTGCCAGATCACCGTCTTTGACGGCGGCGGTCGCGAGATCGCGGCAGCCCCACTGTCACTGACTGGGGATGGCTTTTCTGTGACAGCGACGACCGAACTGAAAGCGCCACCAGACCGTGCCCTCGAGCCTGGACTTTATCGAGTCGAGGTCACCACCGAATCGGACGACCCGGCGCTTGATGGACTGATGGCCACGACCGGATTCTGGATCTACGATCGCGACCTCCTGACGAGCGGAAAGCCGTTCACGACCGACGCACACACGCTGCGGCGGGAAGGCGCCCCGTATCGCGTGACCGGCACGTCCTACATGGCGACGGACGTTCACCGCCGCTTCTTGCTCGAGCCGAACCCCCACGTTTGGGACCGAGACTTCGCCGCCATGAAACGCGCCGGCATCAACATGATCCGCACCGGGATCTGGACGGGCTGGCGCGAGTACATGGCCGAAGTCGGTCAATTCAACGAGGCGTCGTTGCGGGCGCTCGATGCCTTCTTGCTCACTTCGCGCAAGTACGATATTCCGGTCATTTTCACTTTCTTCGCCTTCATACCGCCGACCTGGGGCGGAGAGAACCCTTACCTCGACCCGAAGGCGACAGAAGCGCAGAAGACGTTTCTCTCTCTCATCGCCCGCCGCTACAAAGACATGAGTGGCGTAATCTGGGATCTCATCAACGAGCCGTCCTTTTGCTCACCGGAACGCCTCTGGCTGACGCGACCGAACTACGATCCGCACGAGGTTAGCGCCTGGCACCACTGGCTGCGCGAGCGGTTCGCGGCCGATTCCCAAGCGAAGCTCGAGCGGGTGTTGTCCGAGAAGTGGCGTACGCTGCCCGGCGAGGCACTGGATCTGCCG
>JASFMO010000228.1:0-6007 GCA_050117535.1 Gemmatimonadales bacterium
TTGTTCGCCCGCCACTCGCCGGCCATCAGGGCTTCGAGCGCCTCGCCGTCTATCTGCTTGCGTCGCACTCCGAACCGTGCGCAGGTCGAAGCGACGAAGTGCTCGGTCAGCTCCGGGACATCCGACAGTCGATCGCGCAACGGCGGCACCGCAACCACGTGCACGTTCAGACGGTACAGCAGGTCCTGACGAAAACGGCCGGCAACGACCTCCGCCTCCAGATCGCGATTCGTCGCGGCCACCACCCGCGTGTCGACTTTGATAGCGCGCTCGCCGCCCACGCGCGTCACCTGGTCCTCCTCCAGGCAGCGCAGCAGCTTCGCCTGAGCCGGCCCGGGAAGCTCGCCGACCTCGTCGAGAAACAGCGTCCCACCGCTGGCGTTCTCGAAGGCGCCCTTTCGAGTTCGGCTCGCCCCGGTGAACGCGCCTCGCTCGTGACCGAACAACTCGCTCTCCACCAGGTTCTCGGGCAACGCCGCGCTGTTGAGAGCGATGAATGGACCGTTCGGCCGCTTGCCCAGTCGGTGCAGCTCGCGCGCCACCAATTCCTTGCCCGAACCGCTCTCCCCCACCACGAGCACCGGACTCGGGATGGGCGCGAGCCGCGCGATCGACTCTTTCAGAGCTCGCATCGCCGGGCTCGATCCGACCAGCGGGGTTTCCGGCTCTTGCCCACGCTTGAGCGACCGGACCTCGGCCACCAAACGCATACGCTCGAGGGCGTTCTCCACCTCGCGCACGACGCGCTCCATCGACTCGGCCTTGTCGATGAAACTGTACGCCCCCAGTCGGATCGCCTGGATGCAGCGGTCGTAGTTACCCGTCCCCGTGTAGACGATGACGGGCGTCTCGACGCCCCGCTCCTGGAGCGTGCGCAAGACCTCGAAGCCGTCCACGCCGGGCATCTCGAGGTCGAGGATGACACAGTCGACCGCCTCGCTCATCACCAGGTCGAGGGCTTCTCGTCCACCGTTGGCGACGAGCGTCTGATAGCCGCCGACTCGCTGCAAGTCGTAAGCGTACTGCTCAGCCATGGCGGCGATGTCGTCGACCACGAGTACCAGGGTCACCGCGCAACCTCCTCGCTCGACCGAGGGCCACCGCTCGAAGCCCGTCCCTCTCCGGGGAGCTCGATGACGAACCGGCTTCCACGCCCCGGCTCGCTCTCGACCTTTATCGAGCCGTTGAGATCCATGACCAGTCGACGAACGATCGACAGCCCGAGTCCCGTGCCGCCCTCTTTCGTCGTGTAGAAGTCGTCGAAGACCCGGGCGACCTGCTCGTCGTTCATCCCGACGCCGGTATCTGTCACGATGACCTGCACCGTCGTCTGCGACGACTCGCTGGCCAGAACGCGTGTGGAGACGGTGACGGTGCCCGTGCCCGCCCCGAGGCTGTCGAGGGCGTTGTCCACGAGATTCTCCAATATCCGCCTCAGCGCTAGCGCATCCCCCATCACTGTGGCATGCTCGTCCGCCACCTCCAGGCGCACCTCGGCGCCGGCTGCGGTTCGAGCCTGCGCCACGACCTGGCGCGCGACCGCGCTCACATCGCAGGCCTCTCGTTCGAAACGCGGCGTCAGGCGCGCGTAGTTCGAGGCGAGGTTCTCCAAGTAGCCGATGCTCGAGTCGATGGTCCCGTGCCGCTCGTTGAAGACGCGAGGCAGTTCTTCGGGCTTGCCCTGGGCGACCTGGGCCAGGTGGCGAAACACGTTCCGAATCGGCATCAGGCCGTTCTTGATGTCGTGGTTCACTTGCCGCGCCAGTTCGCCCAGCGTGGCCCGACGCTCCGCCTCCTTGATTCGTCCGGCGCTCGCGCGTAGCCGTTCGGTCATGGCGCCGAGCAAGCGCGAGAGCGCACCGATCTCGTCCTTGCGAGCGCTGCGGAAGTCGACATCCAGACGATCGAGATCGATGCGCGACGTCTTCCGGGCCAGTTCCGCCAGCGGCCGGCTCATGCGCCCCGACAGCCAACTGGCCACAAATAGCGCCACGACCGCGGTCAGGCCAGCGGCGATCGCGAACCAGACATCGATGCTCCGCCGCAGAGCGTGCAGTTCCGTCAGCGGATAGGTGACCCGGAAACGCGCTGGCCGGATCTCCCCGGCCGACGCATCGACGAACGGCAGGCTCAGCTCCTCAACCATCAGCGATGCCGCATCGGGTCCCGCTACCGCGTCTCCAGAGTCAGACGCGGCATCGGCCGCCCCCGGACGGCTGGAATCCCCAATGACACCGCCCGGATAGACCAACGACACCCCCAGCCCGGCTTCACGCACCAGTCGACCCAGGAGGCGGCGCTCGACCGAGGCACCGCCCACCAGGGAGAAGCGCCGATCGGCCAACCGAAACGTGTCCAGCGCTGCCAGCGCGATGAACGGCCCGTCCGGAGTCCGGGCCTCGACCAGCGAGGTCCGATTGGGCGTCGTCGCGAGAAGACGCGGTAAGGCGGGTTCCAACCGGTCGTACTCGTTTCGAAAGTGCCCCGAGCTGAGGATCCGGCCGGAATCATCTTGGATCTGAAGCATAGACAGACCGGTCAACCGCATGACCTCGCCGGCGTAGTCCAGCATGTACCCGCGGTCGGCCGGCGACCCACCCAGCGCCGCGCGCCGAAAACGGTTGTCGGCCAGAACGCCGTCGCGTAACGCCCCCAACGTCCGGCCGATATATGCCCCCTCCTGCGCCAGGTCCGCCTCGATGGCCGCGACCATCGAGGCGACGCGCCGCTGATACTGCGCCGTCAGCCGGTCGCCGACTTCCTTTCGCACGGCCAGCGCGAACAGCGCGACGGGAACGAGCGCGACCGCAGCGAAGGCCAGCGACAGACGGGCGCGAAACGTCACGGCTGCTCCCCTCCGTCGGTCGCGACTCCCTCGATCCGGACCGTTCCGCCCCAACCCAAGCTCAAACCCAACCTTCCCGGTCGGACCACTGCTTGCCGGCGCGTGTCCACCAAAGGCAACACGGCCGCAGACAGGTCCAGTTCCTCTGCCCCCAGCCACTGCGCTCGGCTGACCAGTCCGCGCCGCTCGTAACAGGCATCGAGCGGGTCGAGCGGGACGGGAACGACGTAAGCGAAATCATCACCGTCGCGCAGAGAGGTCTCCAACTCATCACGGGTCATGCCATGGGCCAACGCGCGTTCGTCAGCGTCGCCCAGCCCGGGTATCGCCGCGGCCAGCCACGCGGCCTGTGATGTCCCCGATCCGCCCGCCGACAAAGCCGCCACCCTCTCGGCAAGACCCCGCGCGACGGGATCCGAGGCTTCGTACACGATCCGCCGCGCCCCGGCCGAGGCGTAGGCTCCACGCGGCACCGGAGGCAGGCCTTCGAGCGGGTCCGCTCGGACCCCACAGGCTTCTCCAAGCTCCCAGAAGTCGCCGCCAGCATCCGGCGGCCCGGCGTGCCCCCGCGCATCGCCCCTCACGGCGTCCCGCGCCATCGAGTCGAGCAGTCGCGCTGGCAGACCGCCCACCGCGCCGCCCAACTGCAGCGCCCGCGCGCGTGTCGTCGAGAGCAGCAGATACGTCCGATCCCATGGTAGCGCGATCCGCTCATAGTCCAAGCGCTGCGAGTACTCGATGACGGCCGGGTTCGCGGTCACCAGCAAGTCCACCCCGCGATCGAGAAGGTCCCGAGCGTCCCGATGACCCGCGGCCGCGAAGCTGATCGTTGGCCGCCCACCGGCCACTGGCGAGGTCACCACCGCCTCCCGGCTCGAAGCGTCGACTCGATAGCGGCCGGTCCCGACGGGCCACTCCGATTCCGACAAACGTCGAACAACGGCGAACGTCGAGGCCGCCAGCAGCCGGGGAGGTTCGCGCTCACCCCTCTCCAGAAAGACCTCGATCTCTCGCTCGCCTTCGACGCGCAGCGAGTCGATGCCGGCCAGGCGTGCTGCCCGCCGCGACGGCCCGTCTTCCCAAGCGGCTCTGACGGCAGAGGCGGACACCTTGACCCCATCCCAGAACCGTAGGTCACGACGGAGACGAAACCGCCAGCGGCGCCCTCCTTCGGACCCAGCCCAAGACTCGGCGAGCCCCGGTTGGACCTCACCGCCGCAGTCCACACGGATCAATGTGTCATACAGGTGCCCGAACACGAGTTGCTCGTCCCCGTTGTTGGGATGCGGAGCGTGGATCGGGTCGAAGCCATCCAACAGACCCACCGTGACCCTGTCGGGACCCGAGGCAGGCACCGGAAGCAGCCAACAAGGCTCCGACGCGGCCGCCGCCGGCTCCGGCCCCGGTTCCGGCGGCGGAGGCTGTCCGCAGGCGCCGATGACGACCAGCACAGCCGCCGCGCCAGCGGCACACGGTAGTCCCAGGGCCCTCGGTCCGGAAGTGGCCGTGCGACAGGCCATCCTAGCACTCAGACTGGCGTTTTCGCTCAAACCGTTGCATAATGGTGGTCCATCTTTCTGAAAGCTGTGTTCCTGGCGTCAGGCTGGCTGACCGGCTGCCCGGCCCGGAATGCGTAAGGCAGACGCCCGACCAGCGGAATCTGGAATCGATGACTGTGACGCACGACCGCCGCCCCACGGGGTGCGAACAAGGACCGAGGTTCCGGTGCCGCCTCTCCGGCACCGCTGGCTCTTCTCCGGTTGGCCGCGTCGCTAGTCCCGCGGGATTCTCGATCACAGAAGTCATCGTTTCCGTCTTTGTCGTTTCGATCGGCGTCATAGCCTTCGCGACGGCTGTCGGTCTGGCCTCGAAGGAGATCAAGCTTGGCCGTCGACATACCGACATCGCCATGCTCGCGACGGACCAGCTGGAGCAGCTCAAGGCCACACCCTACGACAGGGTGCAGAGCGGCCAGCGCAGCGAGGGCGACTACCAACTGACCTGGACCGTCGTCGGCAACAACCCCAAGAAGATTGTCCTGGTAGTCCACTACCCCGGCCTCGACACCAGTCCCCGAGCCGACACTCTGGTGACCTACGTCACGCCGTGAGGCGGCGTCGCTGCCCTTTTACCCTTGTCGACCCAACCTAGGCCACAGACAGACATCAGACCAGCGCCGCAAGGATCGTCGCTCGGCCGCGTACGGCCGGGACGTTGCCACCCACGCGGTAGCGTGTATATTCGCAGGCCGCAAGCGGATTGTCGTTTAGCCATGCCGAAGCGAAGACTGGAAGGCAGATGGGTCGCAAGAGACCGAAACTGAAGAAGTCCGGCCGGCGCAAGATCGGCCGCAAGAAGCGCAAACAGCTTCACAAGCGCCGGAAGCGCAACAGATAGTGGCAGAGCGGCTTCTGCCGAAGCCGCTTCTGCCTGCCGCCTCCGGCGCCCCCGCTCTGACGGCCACTCCGTACTACGAGAACCTCGAGGCCACTGACTGTTGAGCGAAGATCTCGTCGCCGGCTATCCTGTCGTCGTGCACATCCCCGTCCAATGGGGGGAGATGGACGCCTACGGACACGTCAACAATACGGTCTTCTTCCGCTACTTCGAATCGGCACGAGTCAAATATTTGGAAGACTGCGGGTTCCTGACCGCTTACGATCGTGAGAAAGTCGGCGCGATACTGCATTCGACCAGCTGCCGCTTCCGCCAGCCGCTTTTCTACCCCGACACCGCCCGGGTCGCCACGCGAGTGACGGACCTGACCGAAGACCGCTTCACCATGGCCTATCGGCTCGTATCCGAGGCACAGCAAACCATCGTCGCCGAGGGCGATTGCGTCGTCGTATCCTACGACTACAGGACGCGACGCATAGCGCCGATTCCGGAGTACGTCCGGGAGGGTATCGAGAAGCTCGAAGCCTGAACGGCGGCAACCGCGCCGGCTTTCACCGGCGCGCGTCCACACGCCTCGCCGCCACCTGCCGACCTTGAAACTCGCGCACCGGATCCAGCGTAGAGTGGTGTGTGCCCATGTAGAGTTGTGGGCGCTCAGGGCGGCCCGGCGCGAGCCTCGGCCGCTCGGCCGCTGGGTCCCGCTGGGGCCTCGGCGGTCGCCCCGCGTTTCCGACAAACGAACGAAGACGTTGGCCCCGAGCGACG
>JASFMO010000229.1:0-6000 GCA_050117535.1 Gemmatimonadales bacterium
TGGAACATCAAGTTTCCGGCCAAACCGCCGCATCGTCATCTGGAACGGATGGGGTCGACCGTCGGGCCCAAGCGCCAACGCTTCGCCGTCTAAGATGATCTCATGAACGGGAAGCGCCCGCACGCTCTCGACCAGCTCCGGGACCGCCGACGTCACGTCGTTCAGCCGCCGTGTGTAGACCCGCACATCGTCACCCGCTCGATGCACCTGCACGCGCGCGCCGTCGAGCTTGTACTCGAATCCCGCCGCTGGAAGACGCTCTAAGGTCTCGCCGACCTCGTCGGCCGTCTGTGCCAGCATCGGTTGTACGGGACGGAAGAGCTGAATCGAGAAGCGGGCGAGCGCCGACTTGCCCTCACTTAGCGCGGCCGCGGCGACTTCACTCAAGTCGCCGCTGAACATCAGAGCGCGGCGGACCACGGGGGCCGAAACACCCGCCGCCTTCGCGACGCCTGCGACGACCAAACCTTCCAGCGCGCCCTGACGGAGCTCACCGAGCAGCAGGCGTACGAGGAAGTCCTGTTCGTCGCGTGTGGCGCGGGCGAGCAAGTCGTGAAGCAGACGAGCGCGCGTGGCCGCCGAGCCGGTGCCGGATACGGCCGATAACCGACCGAGCGCGTCGTGCACGTCGATGATCGTGAGCGATGGCTGTGGGGCACTCGAGTCGGGGAGCGCGGCGCGGAGCTTGGAAGGCCCGATGCCGACTCGCCCCTGCGGTATTTCGCCCGACAGGTAGGCGACGGCGATGGGAATCTCGGGAGGCTCGAGCCGCGCCAGAGTCGCGGCGACGAGTTCGATTTTCTCCCGGCGGGAACGCGTGCCCGCCACTCGCCGGGAAGCTTCGACGATGTCGTGTAGTCTCAAGCCCTAGAATGCGCCGAACTTAGCCGTGAACTGTCCGTATAGGGCACTGAAGTCGCTATCCTCAAAACCCGGATTGTCGACGGCGCTCACCCATCGGTAGCCGACGCCTCCGTTCAGCCGGAAGAAGCTGGTGATGTTCAACTCACCATTCAGCGCCGGTTCCAATACGAAGACCGACTCTTCCTCCACGACAGTGCCACTCAGGCCGCCACCGCCGATCAGCAGGTAGACTGTGAAGTGGACCAGTCTGTTCGAGCTGTTGATGTACTCCAGCTCCAAGCCGCCATACCCAAATTCGATATCGCGGCCCGTCACCGAGTCGCTGAAACGGATATCGTTCGCCAGGCCGTATCCACCGCCGCCGAGGACGAAGGTATGGTTGATGATCCAACCGCCACGGCCGCCCGCGAACACCGCGAATTCGTTCGCAACCTCGCTGAATTTGACGACGGGCGCGCCGAAGCCGCCCGAATGAAAGTCCTCACTGACGAGTGTTTGTTCTTGTGCGAACGCTGGGGACGCCCAAACAAGGAGCGCCATGAACAGCCACAGTCCTCTCATCGCTCTTCTCCCATGGGAAGCACGAGGGGCCCGACACTAGCCGATCACGAAATCCGACAACAGACGCTAACCGCACTACGAGAAGATGCCATGCCGTTGTTTCGCAGGCCAGGATTCTAGCCAGAAACAGCAACGCGGCCCCAGAGAGGGCCGCGCTCCTGTCCGGGTCGCGCTCATAGAACGGCTGGTTGACTAGAAGGCGTAGCGGAATCCGAACATGATCAGCGGCTCCAGCTTGGGCTGACCCACCGCCGCGTCGGCGTCCGAGTATGTGTACTCGTTTCGCGGGTTGACGTTCGCTTCATCGGGACTGTACGAGGTGTCGTGACCGCTTAACCGACTGGAGAAGAAATAGTCGAGGCCGGCGCTGACGACGAGATCGATTTTTCGACTCATCCAGAAGTAGCTTTCCAGGCCGGCGCCAATGCCCCAGTGGTTGCTCGTAACATCGAAGTCTTCGTTACCGCCGACGAACTTGAAGTTCCCGTTGAAGTGGGCATACCGAATGCCGCCGTACGCATGCGACCGCCGCAGCGAGAAGACCCTGACCGGATACAGGACATCAAACTCCAGCGACCAGGCGCGTCCGCTCTCCTGAGGAACGCCTGTCGTGGCATCATTGATGAAGACGCTCCGCGCATCCAGCGGTTCCCCCGCGTCCAGCGATGTGTAACCAATCCCGAGTCTCGCCGTCACGGGAAAGCTCGGTGTGAAGCCCGAGACCATTCCGCTGGCCTTGATCCCGACGCCGGACCGATATCCCAAGGTCAAGCCCGCCGACCACTGGACGGGACCGTCTGCGGTCTCGCCCGCTGCCTGGGCATACAGGGCCGAAGTGAACAGGAGGGTCAGAGCGAGCCCGCTAACGCATCGTCCGATCATCGCTGCGATTCCCAGATCGCAAGCGTCACTCGGAATCGGCCGGTGCCATACTGCCGATGTCCGGTATTGGGCCGCGATAGCCGAGAAACGCGGCGAATCGCTCCAGCGGCGGCCAATCGACGGGATCGATCGTATAGGCGACGCGAAGGTTGCCGTCCCCACCTCCCCGCACACCCACCATCTCCTGCAGTAGCGCCTGACACTTCAACGCTGCCGCATCATCGCGATACTGACTGAACAGGTGGTCATAGCCGAAGATCGCCTCCGAATGTCGGCCCGCCAGTGCGTCTCGATCGGCGGCGAGCCGCAAGCGCTCTCGCTCGGATAGGCGGTCTCTGAAGCGCCAGGCCGTTTCCAGCGACTGCCGGGCGCCAACGCGCTGGCCGTTGAGGCCGAGAGCTTCGGCCATCAAACGATGCGCCGCTGCGAACGCCGAATCGTGAGCGATCGCCTGTCGGGCGGCGTCGATAGCCCGGCGATAGTCGGACCGATACATGTGCCCTCGCGCCTCCGCGTAGGCTCGAGCGGCGGGCAGCGACCGGGTGATCAAGGGGGCCGGCTGATTGCCGCCACTAGCCAACGGCTCGCCAATCCTCGCCGCCAGCCGGGACGCCGCTTGGCCAACAACCTCCAGCACGTTGGTCGTGCCGACCTCGAGCGCGAAGCGGTGTAGCTCATCACCGAGCTCATCGTGGACGACGACGGCAAGGACGCGGACGCTATCATCAACCGTGAGCTCGCTGGTGATGATCGCGGCCGAACCCGTACTGGCGGCCAAGCTCAGGGCACGGGCCGCCGGCAGGGCCAGATCCGAGGCTTTGCCGCCACTCCCGGCGACGACCAGCGTGCGCTCCCTTTGCGGAACTGTGATCTGGCTGGCCCGGGCCAATTCGGCCTCGAGGGTCAAAGCCAGGGCGAGGCCAAGCTGCTCGTCTCCCTCCAGTCGATCGGTGACGTCGGCGATCAGCACGCGTGAGCCTGGCTCAAGCAGCGCGCCGGTCAGCAGTCCCTCGACCTTCTCGACCGGCCCCTTGATGAAGGCAGGCCACGAGATGCTCGGCAACGTCACGAGAGGGCCGGAGAATCTCGGGAATGAAAGCTTGGGAAGCGACAGTCCGGGGTCCGAGTCCTCAGATGCGTGCGCGTCCCCCGACGCGAGCTTCGACCGTGCCGGCTCCGACTCACCGGCCGCCGGCGACTCGACGGCTGTTGGAGACTCGACCGCCGCCACCGGGGACTCGATCTCCACCGCCGGGGACTCGGCGGTCGCTGGCGGGGACTCAGCAATCGCGGGCGATTCGACGGTTACCGGCGACTCGACACCCGGTGTCGGCGCCCCGCTCTTGCCGAAACTTCCCACGACGTCCCAGCCGATCGGGGTCAGCATCAGAGCGAGCATCGCTACCGCAACCGGTATCGCCGCGTACTGCCAGCGGCGCGATAGCAACCCGAGGCCTCTCCCCGTCACAGACAACACCGCTAGGATCAGCCTCCAAGCCCGCCTGGCGCTGAGGCGGGCCACGGACGCCGTCATCCCGGCGACCTGCCGCCCCCGAGTGGCTAACCCGATTGCCCTCCGGGCCCTCTGCCGTTTCGCTTTCGCCACGGGTCGCGCGACGAAGACCTGTTCGGTTTTCAGCGAAGCTGTGGCCGCCGCCGTCGACGGCGATCGAGCCTTGCCGCCGGGTGCGATGGCGCCGGGTGTTTTCTGTGACTCCACACCTCGGGTCTGCACCGGTTTCCGCCGAGCGACGTCGGCCGGGCGCTGCGCGACCTTCGCGGTCGCCGGCCGAGGGGCACGTTTCTGTCCCGGAGACGCCGGTCGCCCCGTTCGCGGTCGAGCGCGACTAGAATCCTGGACTGCCGCCGTCCCGCTGTCTTCGGCCTTGGGCCTCGCGGCGCGCGTCGCTGATTGAGCGGGCCGCGCGGCCGTCGCCGAGCGCTCGGGTTTGGAATTCGGTCTCGCCGTCGCGCCAGGCCGAGCCGCCGGCGTCTGCGGCCGAACGCCTCGCTGGGTCCGGCGAACCGGATCACGTCGGTCTCGGCCTCTTGCACGTCCTCGGGCGATCGTCTTGCCGGTCAGCCGGGCACCACCTGCCACGACACCTCGCGTGGCTCGAGCGCCTCCGGCGACAGCGCTGCGGGTGGCCCGGGCTCCGCCCGCTACCACGCTCCTCGTCGCCCGAGCACCGCCCGCCATCACGCCCCACGCCCCCCGGGCACTCCCCGCAATCGCGCCACCGGTCACGCGCGCCCCCTTCACCGCCGCCCCTCCCGCCGTCCGACTTCGACTGAGGACCGCGCGCATGATCGCACCACCGACCTGGACCGCGACAGCCGTCACCTGAACACCAACGATCCACGCCCGCTTTGACACAGCAACCACGATCGCGGCTATGGTCTGGGCGGTCAGGGCGATGAGCGCTACGAAGTGGTTCAACGTCCCCTGGTAGGTCTCGAGGGCGGTCCGCGATGTCATCCGCGCCCACCAGGTCTTCGTCACGTATACGAAGGCCGACTCGGTGAACAGGTCCGAGTCCGCCTCCTTCTTTTTCACGTGGTAAACCGGCTTGCCTAGGCGCGAAGCCGAACCCTCCGCCCCCGATTTGGAAAAACTCGATCGTCCATGGCCGGACCTCGCCATCACGCTGGCCCCTCTCCGTATGTCAGTGGCGGGAGTCGACTGGCCGTTGCGAGCACTGTCCACTCGGCCGATCCGCGTCAAGCACACCAGGGACGCGGCCACTCCGACCGCCATCCCCGGAGAAACCGCGAGACGCGTGCGGCTCCGCCAGTATGAGCAGCCACTTCTGTGCCAGCATACAACGCTCTATTTGACAACAAGTTACGACGAGCGATGGGACTCTCGGCGTGTCATTTTTTTCAGGTGGGCCGAAAAGATTTGCGCCTGGCGCCGGCTGACTAATGCCGTTGCCGATGTCAAGGGCGGACGCGGCTCTCAAGCCGCCCGTGCGGGTCAGTCGCGGAGCGCGGCCGCCGCCTGTTGGACCAGCTGCGTGTTTGAATCGGTGCGTTTCATGATCGACAGCAGCTCGGTCATCGCGTCGACCGGAGAGGCCTGCGCCAGCCGATTGCGGATCGCTCGCGAGACCGCCAACGCCTCCGGTGTGAGCAGCAGCTCCTCGCGTCGCGTCGAGCTGCCGTTCAAGTCGATCGCCGGGAAAATGCGCCGGTCGGCGAGTTCGCGGCTTAGGACCAATTCGCTGTTGCCTGTCCCTTTGAACTCCTCAAAGATCACGTCGTCCATGCGCGAGCCCGTATCGACGAGCGCCGTGGCGATGATGGTGAGAGATCCACTGCCCTTGGCGGGGTCGACCTTGCGGGCGCTGCCGAGGAAACGCTTCGGCTTGTCCATCGACGACGCATCGAGTCCTCCGGAGAGCGTTCGACCGGAGCCCCGCTCTACGTTGTTGTAGGCGCGCGCGAGGCGCGTGATCGAGTCGAGGATGATGATAACGTCCTCGCCGAGTTCGACCCGGCGACGCGCTCGCTCCAACGTCAGCTCGGCCATTCCCACATGCCGCTCCGCAGGGAAGTCGAAGCTCGAGGCCACCACCTCGCCGAAACCGCATGCTTCCATCTCGGTGACTTCCTCGGGCCGTTCGTCCACGAGCAGGATAAGCAGCTGCGAATCCGGGTAGTTGCGGACGATCCCCTCCGCCACCGACTGGA
>JASFMO010000230.1:0-5973 GCA_050117535.1 Gemmatimonadales bacterium
CAGGTCCAGATTTTCCGCGACGGTCAGATCGTTCAGCAAGTGGTATTGCTGGAACACGAAGCCGACGTATTTCTTGCCCAGTGCGTTGCGCTGTTTCGTGCTCAAGTCATGGACCGCCTGCCCGTCCAGGTAGTATTCGCCGGCCCAGTCACCGTCGAGCATTCCGACGATATTCAACAACGTCGTCTTGCCCGCGCCCGATGGGCCCATCACCGTCATGAACTCGCCTTTTTCAATGTCGATGTTGATGTTGCGGAGCACGAACGTCCGTCCAGCGCCTGTGTCATAATTCTTTTCGACGTGTTTCAGTCTGATCAGCATGATCCCCTTCTCTCGTCCACGATCGAGCCCATCACTTCGTTGACGGACTTTGCCAGTATCTTCGAACCTTCATGATTGCGCCGTTCCGGGTCGAGAACAAGCACAGTGATCCTCGGCACTGCGTCCAGGGCGACAGATGTCCACCGTTCCAGCGCGCCACTGACGGCCCTGGCGCCGATCCTAGAACCACTGAACGGAGCGGCGGTCGAACTGGCTTTGGGCCTGCTCGATGGCGACGCTTGGAAAGAATCACACCAACGAGCCAAGCCTTCCCAATCATTTGAATGACAACGCCTTACAAGGTCAATCCTTATCGCCTCGCCCATGTCGCGTGTCCGGATACGGGACGCGTGGTCCCATGGCCGACCAACGCAGCTTCGATTCGAGTGCCCGATCACCATACGGACAGCCAAGACAGACGGTCCCAGAGCAGAACCGATGCGAACGCTGGCAGGGGTCCTACGCAACCATCTGCCGCTCCGTGCTATCAAAGTGGTAGAGAAGCTGCAAGGCAATGAAACAGCAGCGACTACGAATCCGTAGGGTTCTTAGGTCAATCGCGGGTGCCTCCTCGAGTAGTCGAGTGGAGGTATTGACCATGAAGAGGCACACACTGTTCTTGGCCATCCTCGCCAGCATGCCGGCTCTCGCCGCCGCGCCCAGCGCCGACCCGACCGTTGATCACCCGCTCAGTTTCGCCATCGCCGCTCCGACATTCCACGTGCAGCTCGGCGACCTGCTCACCGCGCAGCACCGGTTCGCCGCAGCGCGCCTCCGATACGAGACGGCGGCGAACCTGGAGAGGAGCGAAGGCAATCTGCCGGTGGAGGCGCTACGCCGAGTCGCCAACACATACTACTTCGAGGGCGATTACGAAAAGGCCCAGGAGACGCTCGTTGGCGTCGCTACGGAGGCAGAGGTACTGGGCGACTGGGAAGCAAGACTGTGGGCACTGGCCGATGCCGCCTGGCTGGCCGATCTGGCCGGCGATGATGCCGGCTTCGAGCTACATGTCGGGCAGCTCGAGAAGCTCTTGGATACGCACGACATCCCTGGCGCCCGTTACAAAGTGCGTACGATGTTGCTGAAGGACTTCACGGCGTTTTCCCCGCACATGGAGTCTTGGTAGGTTAAGGCCTGCTTCGGCGCAGCCAAACGCGATCCCGGGACGCGGCCCGTGGGCGCGTTCCGGGGGTGGCTCGCGCCGTCCGGTCGAGTCTGAGATTGCGGACTTCCACGAAAGACATGGCGACCTGATCGCTCTCATGCTCAACGATTTCTGGTTGGCGCATCCGAGAATCGTCGGGACTTTCGGCCCACTCAGGTCATGTAACACCGGCACCAATAGCCTGCTCAGCGCGACCCAACCGAACCAAGCCCCCTTTGGTTCCGGGACACCCATGTCCCACGACCGACCAACGAAAAGGGCGCCATCGATTGGCGCCCTTTCGTCGATCCAGGCGGACCTTCCAGCGTTATCTTTTCTTCTCTCCTCGAATTCTCGGCGTCGGCTTCACCCTGGGTTGACGCGGCTGCGGTGCGTCGACCTTGAACTCGGCGTCCGCCCTGTCGTCGCCCATACGCACCTGAACCGTGTAGGTGCCGGGCGTCACGAACAGCTGACGCTCGAGCCGAACCGCCTCCGCCCACGGTGTATCGGCCGGCTTCACTTCTTCCTTCTCGGCGACCCGCTCGCTCTCCGCCGCCAACGCCAACTCTTCGTCAAGCAGCAGGTCCCAACGCAAGGTGTTCACGCCGCGCCCAACGTCCAGCTCTCCCCGCCGCAACACGCGGCCGTCCGTGTCCAAAACGCTCCATTCAACCTGCCCTGCTTCATCGACCCAGAACGGAATGTTCTGGAAGGGGGCTTCTTCCGGCCGGTAGTACCAGAGCGAGCGGCGCGAACTCCAAGAGCGGTTGTAGCGGATCGGTTCGAGCGGGAACACATGAACATCGGCATCCCGCACTTCGTCGGTCAGCTCCTGAATCGGCAGCGCGTCGAGCACCCAGACGCTGCGGCCGTGAGTACCGGCCACCAACTCACGCTCGCGCGGGTGGACGATCAGGTCGTGGACGGGAACATTGGGAAGCCCCGATCCCGCTGCCTGCCAGCTGCGGCCGCCGTCGGGCGAGACGTAGGCCCCGCGGTCGGTCCCGACATAAAGCACGTTCGGATTCACGGGATCTTCACGAACGACGTTCACCGGTTCGTCCGGAAGGCCGTCGGATATGTCACGCCACGTGCGCCCGAGGTTCTCGGTCCGGTAGACGTAAGCGGTGATGTCATCGTCGCGATAACCGTTCAGGCTGACGTACGCCACGTTCTCATCGAAGCGCGACGCCTCGACCCGGCTGACCCAACGGTCCGCGGGCAGCCCCGCGCTGACTTCCGTCCAGGTTGCACCACTGCCGCGGGTCACATAGACGTGCCCGTCGTCCGTCCCCACCCACAACAAGCCAAATCGCAGAGGCGACTCGGCGAGGACCGTGATCGTGGCGAAGGGTACGTCACCGCGATCCTCGCTCTGGCTCAGATCATCGCTCAGAGCCGTCCACGTCTCGCCCTGGTCCATCGAGCGATACAACTTGTTGGCGCCGAAGTAGAGTACGTCGGCGTTGTGTGACGACAACAAGATCGGCGTTAGCCAATTGTAGCGCAGCGGATCGTCCAGGACGCCGTTGCGCGGCTTCACCCGCTGCCCACCGCCCGGCCCGCGACGGTAGTAGTTGCCGAACTGCGATCCGGCGTAGACGGTCGCGTTGTCTCGTGGGTCGATCTGCGCCCACATACCGTCGCCCCCGCCCACACGCTGCCAACTGGCGGTGACATTCGGGCGCGATTGGCTCGAGCCTCTGAGGACGCCGTTGTCCTGCAGCCCGCCGTAGATGTTATAGGGGTCGGCCATGTCGACCGACACCGTATAGAACTGACCCACCGAGACCGAAGCCAAGCTCAGCCACGTCTTGCCGCCGTCCCACGTCACATCCAAACCGCCATCGTTACCCAGGATCAGATGCTCCGGATACTCGGGATCGATCCACAACGCCTGATGGTCGCCGTGCACTCCACGGCCGGCGACTTGCTCCCACGTCGCGCCCCCGTCGCTCGACGCCAACAGCGGCACGCCGAGGATGTAGACGCGATCCACATCGTCCGGCGCCACGCGGATCTGGCCGAAGTAGTACCCGTACGTGTAGACAGCCTGACGGATCGGTTCCGGGTTCATCCGCCGCCATGTCGCGCCCTCGTCGTCCGACCGCCAGGCCTCGATTCCGCGGATGTCCGCCGAGAAGAGAGCCGCGTTCGCATCCTCCAACGCCTTGAGCAAGTCTTCGATCGTTATCGAATCGCTTCGCACGGCCGCCATCAGCTTCTTCGCGTCGAGCCGCGGATCGATGTCGCTACGGCGGATGAAGTTCTCGACCTCCTCGGGGTCCTGCGCCAAAAACTCCTCTTTGCTCATATCGCGCAGTCGCTTCGCCGTGACCGCGCCGTCGCCCAAGTCCCACTCCTCCTCCGGCAGCGGCGCCTGATTGTCCACCGACGCATAAAGCACGTTCGGGTTTGCCGGCGTTACCGCCAAGCCGATTCGGCCGACGTGCTCGTCGCGCGGAAAGCCGCCTTCCAGCCGCTCCCAGGTGTCGCCGCCATCGCTCGATTTCCAGATCGCGCTGCCCTCGCCGCCCTCGACGAAATCCCAGGGACGGCGTATTCGCTCCCAGGCCGCCGCGTAGATGACGTCGGGGTTCCCCGGCTGGAACGCCATGTCCACGAAGCCGGTCACGTCGTCGCCCGCCAAGACCTCTTCCCATGTATCGCCGCCATCGCTCGAGCGGTATATCCCACGCGGCCCACCCGGGGTGTAGAGCTTCCCGAGCGCCGCGACGAAGACCCGGTTCGAGTCCCGCGAGTCGATGAGGATGCGGCCGATGCGATCGGTCCCCTCGAGGCCAACGTGCGCCCACGTCTCTCCCCCATCGTCGGTACGAAAGACGCCCAGTCCACCGTACGACGATCGCGACGAGTTGTTCTCGCCGGTGCCAACAAACAATCGCTGGGGGTTCGATGGATCGAGCGCCATGTCCCCGATGATGATCGTCGGCTGATCGTCGAACAGCGGCTCGAACGAGATGCCGTTGTTCGTCGTCTTCCAGACGCCCCCGGAAGCGTACGCCACATAGAACGTGTACGGCTCGCCCGGCACAGCCTCCACATCCACCAACCGACCGCCCTGCACAACCGGGCCGACATCGCGCCACTCGAGGCCTTTGAACAGCGTCGCGCGTTGGACCTCCTGGTGACGCTCCCACGCCACCTCCTGCGCCTCGGGGGTCGCTGGACCCGCGGGTCGCGGCCGCTGTTGGGCAAAGGACGCCGTGACGGCGACGAGAACAAAGGCGACGGTGCACACTAATCGCAGCATATCGGCACTCCGATCGTGATACGGTACTGGGTTGGAGCCACAGAGCCGCCGAGAAGAGGACCTCGGCTGTGAGCGCACAACTTAGGTCTCCCTGCGGCTACCGTCTACGCTTCCACTCGATTCACGACGGCGGATTGAAGGCGGGCGTTCTCGGTCGCCGAGCCATACGAGCTTTCCAGATTCGCGGGCCGGCCACATCTTAGTGGATACACGCCATCAGAGAAGGTGCCATGGCTGACATTCCCGGGAGGCTCGCCACAGCCCTGGCCGATCGCTATCCCATCGAACGAGAGCTCGGCAGTGGCGGGATGGCCGTCGTCTACCTGGCCCACGACCTCAAGCATGATCGGTCGGTCGCGCTCAAGGTCCTCCGCTCCGATTATGCTACCACCGTGGGAAGCGAGCGGTTTTTGCGCGAGATCGATACGGCAGCCAGACTGGCGCACCCCCACATACTGCCGCTCTACGACTCCGGCGAAGCAGACGGATTCCTCTACTACGTCATGCCGTACGCGGAGGGCGAGTCGCTCCGCGATCGTCTGAATCGGGAGAAGCGGCTTCCGATCGAGGACGCGATCCAGATTACCCGCGAGGTCGCCGAAGCCTTGGGCTACGCGCACGAGCGCGGCGTCGTGCATCGAGACATCAAGCCCGAAAATATTCTGCTCGAAGCGGGCGAGGCGGTCGTGGCCGATTTCGGAATCGCCCGGGCGATTAGCGCGGCGGCGGGTGACACGCTGACGGCCAGCGGAGTGATCATCGGCACCCCACAGTACATGAGCCCGGAACAAGCCACCGGCGACTCGAGCCTCGACTCGCGAACCGACATCTACGCGCTCGGCTGTGTCCTCCACGAGATGCTGGCGGGTGCGCCGCCGTTTACGGGTCGGACCGTCCCGGCCTTGGTCGCGCAGCACGTGAGCGAGAACCCGCCGGCGCTGCGAGCCGTCAGGCCAGAGGTCCCGCCGTGGCTGGAGAACATCACTCAGACCGCGCTTAAGAAACTTCCCGCCGACCGGTTTCCAACCGCCCAAGCTCTCTCGCAGTCCTTGGCGGCTCAGGCCAGGCCCCGGATCCGGTTAGCGCCCATGTGGAGGCGTTGGGCACGTCGGGTCCGCCGGAGACCGGCCGTCGCTGCTCTAGGAGCCATCGCGGTCGGGCTGGCGGCGGCATACTTCGTACTCGATTGGAGGGTGACGCGTCGCGGCTCCGATGAAGTGAGCGATGT